>WQRP01000001.1 GCA_009786675.1 Treponema sp.
ATCGGCGGCTTTGCGGTAATGGCTGCGTTTTCGATTTACAACAAGAAGGCGCAGAAAAAATGGATCAAGGAATGGTCGTTCACCATATCCATGTTTGCCGGGATGATAGTGTCAATTCCGTTCGTGGGATAAGAGAGGAGCATCGACTGTATGGAAAACAATGATCTCGCCGTTTTCGAAAAAGAGTATATCCGTGGCTGCGTAAAATTCGGCCGCGTCACTAACCTGTTAAGCGTGCTGGTGGTAATGCTGCCGCCGCTGTTGTTGCTCGGGGTGTTCGGACTTTGGCCGGGCTGGGGGCCGATAATCGCCGGGCTGGTTATGCAGATAAGCGTAATCGGCGTGTTCTGGGTGGTGGAGCCCATATCCTACTTCAACGTGCTGGGTATACCGGGCACCTACATGGCCTTTCTTTCCGGCAACATCGCCAACCTGCGTATGCCCGTGTCGGTTGCCGCGCAGGGTGCCGCCGGGGTTGAGCCGGGTTCGGAGCAGGGTACCGTGATCGCCACCATAGGCTGCGCGATTTCGGTTATCGTGAACGTCGTGCTGGTAACCGTCGGCGTAATGCTGGGTTCGCAGGTACTGGGGTTGCTTCCGCCAAAGGCTACACTGGTGCTTAACAACATTCTGCCCGCGCTGTTCGCGGCGTTGTTCGCGCAGCAGGTCATTGCAAAACCGAAGATCGGCCTAGTGGCGACCATACTGATAACGATTATGCTGTTTCTGCTGCACAACGGCCTGCTTTCTTTCCTGCCTGGAAATCCTGTTTACGCCGTTGTCATCATTTCCGTGTTCGGAAGCATATTGATAGGGCGCAAGCTTTACGAAAAGGAGCTTGCGGCATAGTCCGCCAGGTTACGGGAACCGCCGATTGCTTGGCGGTTCCCGTAGCTTAGCCACCCTAGACCTAAACCGGTTCGTGCGCCGATCCAGGATCGCTTGTCCCAATGCCTTAGAATGTTCCAGGCCAATTGGTTTTTTGTCTGGCATGGTACAGTTTAATACGGGATTACCTGCCGACGGATATTGACGACTTGCATCGCCTTCTTTCCGATCCGAAAGCAATGTACTATCTGCAGGATGTGATGACTCGTTAATCGGAGAAAAGCCGCCAAAATCTTGAGATGGCATGATGGGCGAATGAAGGATCGGGTGGAATATCGGTTGTTGAAAAACGACCGGTCCTAGAACAGGCTCAGTTGCTTCGCGGCCTTGTTTGGGAATGCGTTCATGTAACGGAAAACGGCGTCCCTGTCGTGGACGATGCCGTGTTTTTTGCAGGTATCGCGAAACAGTTGCCCAATCTTTTGGCTGTTGTCGCTTTTAATCTCATAGCTGCGATCATACTTTAGGTGGTATTTCCTTGACAAGCCAGGGAAGTGCTCGTCAAGTTTTTGGTAGAAATACTCCCGATTGCCGTCACGAAGAGTCATGCCAAAGTCCCAAGATATAATGCCGTAAACTTTTGCCTTTACGCAGCAATCCAAAATGCCCAGGGTGTTTTCTTCCGTGTCGTTTATGAAGGGCAAAAGCGGGCAAAACCAAACCACCGTTGGTATGCCTGCATCACGCAGAGTTTCCAGCACGGCAAACCGCTCCCGAGTCGTGCAGACGGCCGGCTCGATGATTTTGCACAAGTCTTCGTCATAGGTGGTTAGGGTTATCTGCACGACGCATTTTGTTTTCGTGTTAATATTTGTAAGAAGATCAAGATCCCGAAGAATGCCGTTTGATTTAGT
The DNA here is from genome assembly GCA_009786675.1 of Treponema sp. Next base: position 1,743 of record WQRP01000001.1, read on the forward strand.
CTGTATGGCAAGGCCAAAACCGTACCTGTCAATAATTTCAAGGCATTTGCGCGTGTGCCGCAGCTCATTTTCCAGGGGCATGTAAGGATCGCACATGGCGCCTGTGCTAACCATGCACTTGTTGCGCTTTTTGCGAAGCGCGGCCTCCAACAGTTCCGGCGCATTGCTTTTGACCTCCACGTCCTCGAAGTCGTGGGTTATTTGGTAGCACCTGCTTCTGCTGTCGCAATAAATGCAGCCATGGGTACAGCCACGGTAGATGTTCATGCCGTTATGCGCTGAAAGTATTCCTTTTGCTTCCCTGAAGTGCATTTTCTACTTTGTAACACAAACCACAAAGCATGGCAACAGCATTTACCGGAGAGGAGATTCCCAGAAGGCAACCCAGGAGCCTCGAGTCGTTGTTGCGGTCGCGTGCCCGCAAAGTCGTTGGCATCGGACGTAATTGCCAATAAGTTCATTCTGCATTGCTGTAGTTAAGAAAGCCTGTATGTTGCAACCGGAATCGCCACAGGCTCCTCCCAGAATGCCACATGCGCCGTCGTTATAATTTACCTACCTCCGGTTTTTTCCGAAAACCCCGAATTAAGGCTAAAGTCCGGCCGGGGAAACGCCGATAAGAAAAGAGGTAGTTTGTAGCCCCGCGGGAATTCCGCGGTTACCGCGGCGGATACGGCGTGCCAACGAAGGCAAGGATGCCTTCGCAGAATATTCAAGGAGGATCTATTATGATCATCAATCACAACCTAAGCGCAATGTTTGCCGACAGGTCCCTCAGGGTCACCCAGGGCGCCATCAACAGAGACATGGAAAGGCTTTCGTCCGGTATGCGGATCAACCGCGCCGGCGACGACGCCTCCGGGCTGGCCGTATCCGAAAAAATGCGGGCACAGATCCGCGGCCTTAACCAGGCCTCGGCCAACGCCTCCAACGGCATCTCCTTCATCCAGACCGCCGAGGGCTTCCTTCAGGGAACCACCGACGTCCTGCAGAGAATCCGGGAACTCGCGGTCCAGGCCGCCAACGGTATCTACACCGATGAAGACCGGATGTACATCCAGGTTGAGATTTCCCAGCTCGTGGCGGAAATCGACCGCATCGCAAGCCACGCCCAGTTCAACGGCATGAACATGCTCACNGGGCGNTTCGCGCAGCCGGTNGGCGAAAACGTGCCCACCGCCTCCATGTGGCTCCACATCGGCGCGAACATCGACCAGAGGGTGCAGCTTTTCATCGGCACGATGACCGCGGCCGGCCTTGGCATCCGCGATGCCGGCGACAATTCCTTCATCAGCCTGGAAAGCGCCGACGGCGCCAACCGCGCCATCGCCACCGTTGACGCGGCCATGACGCTGGTCAACAAGCAGAGGGCGGATCTCGGCGCCTACCAGAACAGGCTCGAGATGGCCGTTCGCAGCATCGACGTGGGCGCGGAAAACCTGCAGGCCTCCGAATCCAGGATCAGGGACACCAACATGGCCAGCCAAATGGTCAGCTATGTCCGCAACCAGATCCTTACCCAGGCCGGCATGGCAATGTTGGCCCAGGCCAACCAAAGAGGCTCGGCGGTATTGCAAATACTGCAGTAACGTGGTATTATTAATCGTAGGGGGAGTTAACAAACGACCCCTACGATATGCCAGGCTTTTAGGAACCCTGCGGTTCCTAAAAGCGACGTTCTTTGAAAAACACCTTCCGTTGACGCGTAGGGCGGCGTCAAACGTTCATTCAGATGTTTTGGATGAACGTTTTGCTCCGTATGACGGTATTTTTGGGCGACGGCGCGAAATCGCCCCGAAAACGTTCCTGCGGCGCGATCCCAGCATGGACGCTGGGAACATGTCAACCTATGGAGGGTAATATGATAATTAACCACAATCTGAGTGCAATGTTTGCCGATCGCCAGCTGGGTCTGGTGCAATTGGGCATTAACAGGAGCATGGAGCAACTTAGTTCCGGCCAGCGGATCAACCGCGCCAGGGACGACGCTTCCGGGCTCGCGGTATCCGAGCAGATGAGGGGCCAGATTCGGGGCCTTAACCAGGCCGAGCGCAACATCCAGAACGGCGTGAACTTTATACAGACCGCCGAGGGCTTCCTTCAGGGGACGCAGGATGTTCTGCACCGCATCAGGGAACTCGCTGTTCAGTCGGCGAACGGTATTTTCAGCGAAAGCGATCGCATGATGATCCAGGTGGAAGTATCCCAGCTGGTGGCCGAAATCGACCGTATTGCAAGCCATGCCCAGTTCAACGGCATGAACATGCTGACCGGCGCGTTCGCCCAGGACTCCGGAACCGCGATGGTGCTGCACGTGGGCGCCAACATGGACCAGAACGAGACCATCTACATCGGCGAAATGACCGCGACGGCGCTGGGTATGCGCAACGGCCAGGGCGAGGAGGGCATGGTTTCCCTTCTTTCCCCCGAGGACGCGAACCTTACCATCGGCGCGGTTGACGCTGCGATGATGCTCGTCAACCAGCAGAGGGCGGATCTTGGTGCCTACCAGAACCGTTTCGAGATGGCGGCTCAGAGCATCGCCATAGCGGCGGAAAACCTGCAGGCTTCCGAGTCCCGCATTAGGGACACCAACATGGCTTCCGAAATGGTGCAGTACACCAGGGGAGTCATCCTGAACCAGGCGGCGACCGCGATGTTGGCACAGGCGAACGTGCGGCCCCAGTCCGTACTCCAGCTCCTTGGCTAACCAGGGTTTTTCTAACGGTTAATTTTTTCCTGCATTTAAGAGGCTTCTGGACGTTGTCTTTTGGGTGCCTGGGGGGACAAGGGAACCCGCGCCATTCCCTTCCCCCTGTTTTTTTAACGCATCCCCTTGGAATTTCCATTCCAGGGGGATCATATATATTGGGGAGCTTCCCCGGTTCCGCCATGGACGGCGGGATGAACAAAGGAACATGGAGGTATCTAGAATGCCTGTCTCAAATATTGTTGGGTCTAGCGCAAGCCTTATTCCTTCATTTGAACACCCTAGAAGGGAGACAAGAACCACGGAACAAAGTGGCGTCGTTTCGCAGGTGGCGGTTTCCATTCCGGGAAACGACGAGCGGACGGTTTCCGAAGAAAGGGAGCCGGATCGCGTGACGGCGGAGATCACCGGAACCTATAATAGAAGGCTTCAATTTGTCGTTGACCACAACTCAAGCGAGGTCATTGTCAAGGTAATAGACAACGCCACGGACGAGGTGGTCAGGGTGCTTCCGCCGGAGGAACTGCAACGGCTTAGGAGCCCGCAGGAAACGATGGGTTCCCTGCTTAGCGAGAGGGTATAGCCGCCGCCGAGGCGGCGTGGCAATAGATTTTTGAAGTCGCCCTGGCTACGTTCGGTTGCCGGGGTGTCCGAGTTGTAGGGGCGCCGGGGCGCGGCGTAACTTAGTCGTGCATCGCCTTTTGAAGGGGGATCAGGCATATGTCCGATATATTTGTACCTGGGCTAAGAAGCCGGTTTAACACTGACCAACTCGTCGAAGACCTGATGCGTATCGAACGCATCCCAAGGGACAGAACCGAAAGAAACATAGACAGCCTGGAGTCCCAAAGGATATGGTGGCAGGATCTTGGCAGGCGCATAACGGCGCTGCGGGAAAGCTCCAGGGATCTTTTTTCCTTCCAGAACCCGTTTACCGACCGCAGCGCGTTTTCCTCCGACAACAACGTTATCTCGGCTACCGCGACAAGGGAGGCCGTGGAGCAGGAGGTCAGTTTCACCGTAAGGCAGCTTGCCCAGGCGGACAGGTTTATCTCCCCTCCCCTGGACGAAAGGACGACAATCGAGGCGGGAACATTCGTTTTTACCGTGGGCAACGAGGAGATTTCCTTTAACTTTAGGGGCGGCAGCCTTAGGGAATTCGCCGAGGCGGTAAACCGCCGGGGCGGCGGCAGGATAGGGGCGAACGTCATGACGGTACAGCCCGGAACCAGATCCCTTCTGCTGGAATCCAGGGTAACCGGGGCGGAAAACCGCCTAGGTTTTTCAGGCGACGCCGAAATTATGGCCCTGCGCCTGGGGATAATCGAGGAAGTGCGCGATTCCCGCACGGATATAACCATAGACGAGGGCACGGTAAGGGGGCACGGTGGCGCCGCCGAGGTATCGATAGGCGACGGCACCCTGGGGCTTCCTTCGCTCGCGTCGGCGTACGTCCCTTTGAACCTGCGCGTGGAACCCGGCTCGCCGATGCTGCTAAGGCTGGAAACGGCGACGAGGGTCAGCGGGGAGCCAATGGCCGCCCCCCTTCCGCTGGCCGGCCCCGACGTTCCGGTGTCCGGCTCGGTTACCCACGGCGGCATAACGATACGGAACAACCCGTCGACCGCGCCGCTTCCTAATTGGACGCCGCCGCCCGCGCCGCCGCGCGTGGACGACATGGGCGTGCTTTCCCTGACCTTTTCCGACGGAAGCAGGGCGGCGCTGCCGGCGATCACGGACACGGGGGAGTTTTTCGAGCGGGAATTCGACCTTTCGCAGATCGCGGCCGGCAGGACCATAGTCGCCCTGAACATCGACAACCCCAACACCCACCGGGAAATCATGGTGCGGAACGCGGCGGTGCTTGACCCCAACGCCCCGCCCACCGGGCACCGCCCGTTTAACGCCGTTTCGGTCGCGCAGGACGCCATCGTCTCGATGGAAGGGATAGAGATGTTCCGCCCGTCGAACGTCATCAACGACATTATTCCGGGGGTTACGATAACGGCCCGGGGCGTTTCCGACAGGCCGGTACGGCTGGACGTGCAGACCGACCGCGAAATGGTAAAGGACGCGATCATTTCCCTTGTGGGAAACTACAACCGCCTGATGGCGGAAATCAACGTGCTGACCCGTAACGACCCGACCATAATCGACGAGCTTACCTACCTAAGCAGGGAGGAGGCCGACGACATGCGGCAGCGCCTGGGGGCGTTCTCCGGGGACTCCAGCCTGAACCATCTGCGGAACGCCATGATCAGGACAGTAACGTCGCCCCACCCCACCGACGCCGGGCGGGAACTCGCGCTTTTGGCCCAGCTTGGGATAAGCACGAACGCGCGGGGAACGCCGGGGTTCGACGCGTCCAGGCTAAGGGGATACCTGGAAATCAACGAAAGTATGCTCGACGCCGCCCTGGAAAACAACCTTTCCTACATACGGCAGCTTTTCGGCTCCGACACCACGGGCGACTTTATAATCGATTCGGGCGTCGCCTTCCACCTGGAGGCTCTGGCCAGGCCTTTCGTCGAGATGGGCGGCATAATATCCTCCAGAACCGGAACGATCGACGCCAGGATAAGGGGGGACACGCAGCGCATCGCCACCATGGATCGCCGGCTTGAGCAACAGGAAATGGATCTTAGGATTCAGTTCGGCCGCATGGAAAGCGCGTTTTCCCAGATGGAGCAGATGTCCACCAGGTTCGATAATTTCATGAACAGTAATCAAAGGTAGGCCATGAAGATACGTATAAACGGTGCAGATGCCGACATCCGACCGGAAACGGAGAAAACCGTCGGCGAAATACTGTCCGCCCTGGAAGCATGGCTAGAGGGCACGGGGCACCGCCTTAGCGGGCTTGGCGTTGACGGCACGGCGGTAACCGAGGATTCCATGGAAGCCTGCTTCGGCAGGGAGATCGACAAGGTGGATACCCTGGACATATACACAAGTTCCATAACGGAGCTTTTCGCCGAATGCCTGCTGTACGTCCTGGAAACCATCGACGCCTACGAGGCCGCGGACTTCGAGGAAAAGGGCTCCCTTGCCGTCCTGTGGGGGGAAAGCCCCGCGGCCAAGATGCTCGCCGAGCAAAACCCCGGCCTTTTCGAGTGGGCGACAAAGACTTTTTCCGGCGAGGGATCCGGCCCGCAGCCGCTTCGCGCGGCGGTCGAGGAACGGCTCCGCGAGCTTAGGGAGCCGGCGGGCGAAATGGAAAGGTCCGCGGCGCTTGTCGCCGACATATGCGCCCGCCTTGAGGAACTTCCCCTGGACATCCAGACGGGCAAGGACGTAAGGGCCGCCGAGACGATCAGCATTTTTTCGGGCGTCGCGGAAAAGGTTTTCCGTGTTTACGGTATCCTTGGAAACACGGGTTTCCCGGTGGGCGAAATCAGGATCGGGGATTTGCCCATCAACGACTTTATGGCCGAATTCCACGTGTCTCTGAAGGAACTGCTTAGCGCCTACGAACAGCACGACACGGTTTTGGTCGGGGACATCGCCGAGTATGAAATGGCCCCCAGGCTTCGCGGCCTGCACGCCGCCGTCCTGGGCGCGGTAAAAGGGACAAGCCTATGATCGTCCAGGTCAGGATGTTTCCGCTGCAGGCTTTGGACGACTTCGGGTGGGGCGGCGAGGGGGTCGGCATCCAAGCGATGTACCTTCTTATCGGCCTTGTCGTACTCGTGGGCATTTTTATCGTTATAAGCGCCCTAGTGAACAGGGGGAAAATAGCCGCCTTAAACGACGGGTACGTTCCGGGCAAGCACCGCCGCCGCGGGTTTTCGTCCTTTGCCCTTAACCGCATCGCGAACAATATAGGCCTGGACCGCGAAAAAGCCAAGATGCTGGAATTCGTCCTTAGGAACGACAACGTGGCGGATCCGATGAAGTCGATTGACTCCCCGGATCTGATTGACCGGCACTTCAAACGGGCCTACCGGCTTATCGAAAAGACGTCCATCTCGGACGACGAGCTGAACAACAGGCTTTCGGTTCTTTTCGCCACCAGGAACATAATCGAGACTTACGCTTACGCCGAGACGGCGACCATAAGCTCCACGCGCCAGATACAGGAAAACACGGCGGCAATTATCATACTGGGCGACAACAGCCAGAACTACCCCACAAGGATAATCTCCTCGCAGTCCGACGTGCTTGTCGTGGAGCATCCATCGAACAGCAACGGCAGGCCGGTAACCATCAACAAGGGCAGCAAGGTTACCCTAGCCTTTTTCACCAAGTCCAGCAAGGGCTTTTCCGTGACAAGCCGCGTCATCGGATCCATAGAAACCATGAACCGCAACATACTAAAGCTGGCGCACTCCAACAAAATCAAGAAGCTTTCCAGCCGGCGTTTCCGCAGAAGGCAGACGGCGATCTCCACCAGCTTCTACCTGGTAAAGGTGGCGATGTCCGACAACGGCAAGGGCAACAGGCTGATCGTGGACAAAAGGAAATTCGCGGGAAACATCCTGGACATTTCCGTGGGCGGCTGCTCCATCAGAACCAGCGCGCCTATAAGGCCCGGACAGAAGGTAAAGGTCGAGTTTACCCAGGACGACAATTTCGTCGTGGCCGCGCTTGGGGAGGTTCTCAGAACCAACCGGACAGGGTATAATACGGTCATGCATCTTAAATTTTTAAAAATCCCGCGCAAGTCGCTCAATTTCATAAACGCAATGGTGTACGAGTATGCCGACAGTTAAACAGAAAAATTTCCAAGCCTCCGGTTTTCCGGCAAGGCGGCCTCTAATGAAGAAGGTGGACAATGAGAATTATTGCTATTAAAAACATCGCACGGAAAGATGTTCCCATTTACTATCGCTTGCTGTACACAGGGGTAGCCACGATCGAGCTTTTCAATGGCACCGACGACTACCGGGTGGAGTTCAGCATCGAGACAAAGCCCACCGGCGACAAGGAGATAATCGTTACCCTTACCGACGATATCCATTATCCCCTGCTCCCGGTCAAAAGGGAGCTGAAAAGGGTCGTCGGCACGATGCACTCGGACGGGGAACTGCCTGACTGAGAAAGCCTGCTCCTCGCCGGAGGAAACGGCGATCCTTGGGGAGCGTCTCGCGCGCGCCCTGGGGCCGGGATCGGTGGTCGCCCTTTACGGCGGCCTGGGGTCGGGCAAGACCTGTTTCGCCAAGGGCATTGCCAGGGGGCTTGGCGTCGAGGAAACCGTTACCAGCCCCACGTACACGATAATCCGCGAGTACGACGGCCGGGCAACCCCCCTGTACCACATCGACGCGTACCGTCTGGACGGGGACGGGGATTTTGAGGACACCGGGGCGGGGGAATTTATGGGCGGGGCGGGAATTACCGTAATAGAGTGGAGCGAGCGCATTCCCCGGTCCATTCCTGGAGACGCCATAACCGTGGAAATCGACGTCACAGGCCCGCAAAGCCGCGTCCTTCGCATCCGCGGGCCGGAAGCCCTGCTAAACGCCATTGGGTGAGCCGGCATGAACCTTGTAGCCATCGACACAGCCACCGAAAAATTCTCGGTCGCCCTTGCGACGACCCTTGGGGGCCGCTGGCTTTTCGAGGCCGACGCCGGAACTCGCCATTCGGAGCTTGTCATGGAATGCGTGGACATACTGGCGCGCAAGGCCGCGATAAGCCCCGGGGATCTGAACGGGGTGCTGTGCATGGGCGGCCCCGGATCCTTTACCGGCCTACGCATCGGCTTTTCCCTGGCCAAGGGCCTGGCCCTTTCCCTGGGCATTCCCTTCGCGCCAATCCCCACCCTGGACTGCCTGGCCCGGCCGCTTTCGGCGTGGCCGGGCGTCGTGGTTCCGGTCATAGACGCGAAAAAAAGGGCCTTCTTCTGCGCCCCCTACCGCGCGGGCAAACGAATCGGCCCCGACATGGACGCGCCGCCCGGGGAAATAGCCCTGGCGCTCGCCGGGCGCCTTTCGCCCCGGACGGAAACAGGGGATCCGGAACGGATCCTGCTTTTCGGCCCCGGGGCCGAAAAACTTTACCGGGAGCTTGGGCTTCTGGCGGACGAAGATCCGGGGATAGCCGGGGCAATGGCCGCCGTCAGGCACGGAAAAGGGGTGCGCCCGGGCAACGCCGAGGCGCTTCTGGAAATAGCGCTGGAAACGGGGGTTTTCGCCGACGGCGGTTCCGGAAACCGCGACAGCCTTTTCGCCGGGCCAGAGTACATCCGGAAAAGCGACGCGGAGCTCAACCTTTCCTAACGGTCCCTAATCTCCCGCTGCGCCTCCCTGTGCAGGTCGCGTTCCCGTATGTCCGATCGTTTGTCGTAGGACTTTTTCCCCTTGCACAGCCCGAGCTCGACCTTTACCCTGCCCTTCTTGAAGTAAAACGACAGTGGGATAAGCGTGAAGCCCTTTTCCTCGACCTTGCGGGTTATGCGCTTGATTTCGTCTCGGTGCAGAAGAAGGCGCTTCCTGCGGTCGGGGTCGTGGTTGAACACCGAGGAAAACGGGTTTTCCGACACGTGCAGGGAACGAAGCCAGACCTGGCCGGACACCACCTCGGCCCAGGCGTCGGGGAACGATATTTTCCCGTCGCGGAAGGACTTTACCTCGGTGCCCAAAAGCTCGATGCCGCACTCGTAGCTGTCGTCCACGGAGTAGTCGTGCCGCGCCTTTCGGTTCACGGCGATTATTTTTACGCCCTCGGCCATTTAGCGCTCCAGCGCCTTTCTGGCTATGACCGGGCGGAAGGAGACGAAGGGCGAGGCGGTCGCCGGGGGCAGGAAGGCCCTTGTCTCGACGTTGGTTACCCCGGCGGCGTTAAGCCAGGAACCGCCGCGCACCGGGCGCTCGGGAGACCCGACCGCGTCTATGGCACCGGGCGGCGCGGCAAAGAAAGGAAGGGGCGAGTACGGGTCGGCGCACCATTCCCAGGAACCGTTGTTCGGCACGAAAACGCCGCCAAAGTTGTCCCACAGGCGCGCGGACTTCGCGGCGAACTCCCATTCGGCCTCCGTGGGAAGCCGTACCTCCCAGCCATAAAGCGCGTCGGGAAGCATGGAACTAAGCCACTCGCAGAAGGCCCTGGCCGCGAACCAGGAAACCGCGTTGACGCCCGCCCCCGTCCAGCCGCCGCCCGGCGAGAGAACCCCGAAGTCGGCAAGGTAATCGCCGGCGGCAAGCCCTTCCCTTTCCAGCTCCTCCAGGTTGTCGCGGGACCACCGGGGATTCGCGTCCAGAAAGTCGGCGAAGACGGACGGGGGAACCTGCGAGGCGGAAACCAGGAAGGATTCCACCGGAACCAGGTGTGGAAACGGCTCCCCCCGCGCCAGGGTGCCGCCGCCAAGCCCGGTGAACAAAAGCCCGCCCACGCGAACCTGCCCCAGGGGAAGGCCGACGTCCCACGGGGACACCGTTGCGGGATTTGGGGCCAGGGATTCGGCGGCCACGGTTTCGGCCAAACCGGCAAGCTGCCGCCGGTACCATTCCGAGGAAACCAGCACGGATGCCGAGGCCGGGGGAAGAAGCTCGGCAAGCCAGAGGGCGCCGGCGGGGTTGTCCGCAAGGAAGGCGGCCATCTCCGAAACCGAGCGGGCAAGACCCAGGGGGGAAGGCGCTCCGTCGGCAAGCGTTTTGGCCCGGACAAGGTCGCGAAGCGCGGCGCGGGTAACGGCGAACCTGGCCGAGGCGGCCAGTATCCCGGTTGCCTCCGCGCCCCCCGCCTCGGGGCCGATGCGGTAAACCCCTTCGGAAAGGGTCCTGGGGATCTGCCAGGACCCCGAGGGCTCGCCGCCAAAGCTCCACTGGGCAAACTCCGATGCGGAAACCGCCAGGGCGGCGACCGGATCCGCCGCTGAAAGCGCCACAAAAAGCCGGTACCGGCGGGGGAAGAACCTGGAGGCAAACGCGCGGCTTGGGACGACGGTGTCCATAAGCACCGGCTCGAAGCCGGGCAGGACTATCTCCATGTGGCGGCGGCCGGCCGGCACGAAGAAGCCGGACGGGGAGGTCCCGGCGTACACGCCGTCAACCCTAAGGGCCGCGCCGGAAGGCTCGCTCGAAAAAACAACCCTTGACCCGGGGTTCCTGATGCCCGGATGCACCAGGACAAAAAAGAGTATCGCCAACAGGACGGCCGAGTAGACGACGGCAAGATACACCCCGGGACGCAGGCCGAAAACCGGTTTCAGCCGAACCTTGTCCTCGGGCTCGAAATCCGCCCCGGAAGCCTTTTTTTCCCGCATAGGGTGATACTATTCGACCGGGGCCATAGTGTCAATGCGGCGGCGGGAAACGGAAACCCTGGATTTCCAAAAGACGTTTCCCGACCTAACAAGCCCGCCCGAGCCGAGCAAGTGGTTTATGACCTGTCTCGCCTCGCCTTCCGACCAGAAAAAGTTTTCCGTCCGCGACAGGACGCGCGCCGCCTCGCCCGCCGTATAGCGACGCCCGTTCCTGCGGAAAAAATCCAGGACGCTAGCCTCCTCCCGCAGGACCGGGCTCGCCAGCTTTTCGCAGACGTCGCAGCACGTGCCGGCGGGGCTTTCGCCGTTCGCGCCGTAGCCGAGCATTTCCAGCAGAGCCCGCCTTCTGCACCGCGCGGTGTCGCGGGCGTAGCCCAAAAGCCCCGTCCCGGCAAGGTCCTCCGGGCCCCACAAAAGGAACGCCCTGGACGAACGGCCGTCGCGGCCCGCCCTGCCGGATTCCTGCAGGTACGCCTCCACCGAGGGGGGGCAGTCCCTGTGTATCACCGTGCGGACGTCGGCCTTGTCCACGCCCATTCCGTAGGCGCAGGTGGCGCACAGCACCGCCCGGCCGCTGCCCATGAACCACTTTTCCACGTCGTCCTTTTCGTCCCTGGACAGGCCGGCATGGTAGAACCTGACCTGCCCGTGCCAGTCCGCGCCCATCTCGCGCAGGCTTGTCCCAAGGTAGCGGGAAAGCCTTTCCGCGCCGCGCCTGGACGAGCAGAACACGATGGCGGGGCGGCCGTTCCCCAGAAGCAGATCCCTTACCGCCATGTCCCTTACGACGCAGCCCTTGGCAAAGTACGAGATGTTCGCGCGGTCGGGGTTTCCAACGACAAGGCGGGCCTCCCCTCCGCCGAAAACGTGCGTTTTTATTTTTTCCAGGACGGAGGTCCCCGCCGTCGCCGTAAAGGCCGTCACCAGGGGCGCGCCGGTGTTTCTTACGATGGAGCCAATCCCAAGGTACGAGGGCCTGAAGCTTTCGCCCCACTCGCCGACGCAGTGGGCCTCGTCGACCACGATATGGGCGATTTTCGTCCCCCGGATTTTGCCGGGGGCAAGGCGGCCCATTACCCCCGGCGTAAGCAGGATCTCGGGGTTGGCGATGACGAATTTGCTTTCGCCGGATTCCAGCTTTCGCCAGACCTCGTCCCGCTCCCCTTTCGTCTGCCCGCCGCGCAGGACCACCGGGGCAAACCCCCTTTCGTCCAGGCGGCGCCTCTGGTCGGCCATAAGGGACAGGATGGGGTAAACGACCAGGGTTATCCCCTCGATAAGCATCGCGGGAAGCTGGAAGCACAGGGACTTGCCCGCGCCGGTGGGAAGGACCACGATCTGCCTGCCCCCCTCCGGAGAAATTCCGGATAGGGCGGGAAGGGCTTCCTCCCTGGAGCCGTCCGGCCAGGCAATCGCGAGGCCCGCGGCCCTGGCGGCCTCCAGGACGTTCGCCACCACCAGGCGCTGGTAGGGGAACAGGTACGGGACGCCAAACAGCCGGCTCGCGGCGTGGTTAAGGGAATCGGTTTCTTCGTGCATCTTGCTTTTGCCTCCATGCCTTATATAAGGCGCGAAAACGCGGTTTTGCTTTGGCCCGCACTTGACAACCGGGCATTGCCAGAAAATAATGAACAATGGCGCGAAAAAAGCACATTTTTACTGTCCTTCTGGCGGCGTTCGCCTTTTGCGCCACGGGCGCAGGCGCGGCGCCGCTGCAGCACGGCTTTAGCCTTGCCCCTTCCTCGTCGGCGTCCCCGGCGGAAAGGGACGGCGCGTTCGTCCGGGCCCGCGAGCGCCTGGTCGCCGTCGCCAGGGGATACGAGGGCACCCCCTACCTGTTCGGGGGCACGACAAGAAGGGGCATGGACTGCTCGGGATTCGTGTACCGTAGCTTCCGCAGCGCCCTGGGGGTATCCGTGCCCCGCACCAGCGAGAGCATGTTCCTATGGACGGAAAGAATCGCGCGGCACGATCTGCAGCCCGGCGACCTCGTGTTTTTCAGGACCGGCGCGACCGCCAGAATCACCCACGTTGGCATTTACACCGGAACCGGGGTCTTTATCCATTCCGCCTCGGCGGGGCGGGTCACGGGGGTAATCCATTCCAGGATGGACGAGCCGTACTGGACCCGCACCTACGCCGGCGCGGGAAGGGCCCTGCCCGGGGTGGCCAGCATCGAGGCGGTCCCGGCCGCGGACGGGACCGAAGGCACCAGGCGCTTTTTCTTTAGGCGAAGGGCCTCGGGCGAAGGCCGCACCCTGGTCGGCTTCGCCGTCGCGCCCACATGGAACACGCTGCTCCCCGAAAACGACGCCTTTCGCGGCATGGCCGGGCAGATCCGGATCGGAAGGGTCCTCGGGCAGTCGGCGATCCTGGGACTGGAGCTTAGGCCGGAATGGGACAGGATGCTCGGGGTTTTCCGCGTGCCGCTCACCCTATCCTGGGGCATGAGCGACAGGGTGCGCCTGTTCGCGGGGCCGGCCCTGAGTTTCGGCGACGCGGCCCTAAACGTCGGCGGCACCTCGCGGCCGTACACCGGGGGGACAAGCTGGTTCGGCACGGCGGGCGTAACATTCGCGCCGTTCGCGATCGGGATTGCGGGAACCGAGGTTTCGCCCTACGCGGAGCTTGCCTGGCAGTCCTTCTCCGGGCAGGACGCCGGCGTTCTCGCCGACATTGCGGCCGGGACTCGCTTTTCCACCGGCCTGCGTTTTACGTGGCGAAGGAGGTAGCATGTGAAAAACGTTTTTTACTACCGGCTTGACGGGGGCGTGGCCATCGGCATAGCGGAAGAGGGCGACGCCATCACGGAACTGTTTTTCGAACACCATGTCCCCGCCAGCTTCTCGAAAGCCGAAAGCCGGAAGCTGGAAACCCCCCTGATAAAGGAGGCGGCCCTTCAGGTAAGGAACTACCTTTCGGGCGGGCTGAGGGACTTTTCCCTGCCGCTGGCCCTGCGCGGGACGGACTTCCAGGTGGCCGCGTGGAAGGCGCTGCAGACCATACCCTACGGCGAAACCCGTTCGTACAAGGACATGGCCGGGCAAATAGGCAGGCCCAAGGCGGTAAGGGCGGTGGGCATGGCGAACAACCGCAACCCCGTCTCGATAATAGTCCCCTGCCATCGCGTGATAGGCCACGACGGATCCCTGGTCGGCTACGGCGGCGGCCTGCCCCTTAAGCGGCGACTGCTGGATCTCGAAAGGGGCGCTACCCGCGCTGGGCGACAAGCAGGAAAAGCGAGCAGATAAAGGCAAGCGCCAGAATCAGGCAGAACAGCACAAGGGCCAGGGGAAAACCCAGGGCAAGGGTCAGCGAAACGCCCACGTCGTTAAGCCCGGCGCGGATTAAGTAGACAATGCCGTTGAACACCACCGGAAGGACGAAAAGCAGGGGCACGAACAGGTAGCGGGGAAAACGCCTGGTGCGGAAATACCAGGCGGCGGCAATCGCGACGATGGCGGCCGGCAGCAAAAACAGGCCGGAGCCAAGGCGGTTCAGGATTTCCGCCTGGAAAACCTGCGGAATGTAACCCGTTTCGACCGACACCCTGGACGCGTCGAACAGCTCACCGACGTGCATCCCGGAGATGTCCCGCCGCATCTGCGAAAGCATCACCAGGGTCTCGAAGCCCACGTCCAGCAAAAACTGCGCGCTTGGGTGGAAGGCGATCCCGTCGGCGATAAACTCGACGGTGGGCTCCCACCGGCCGTCGGGATCGTCGCGATCCAGGGCCCTCAGCATGACAAGAACCCGGTCGCCCCCGAGCATGAACGGCGTGAATCTTGCGTAAGGCGCGGTAAGGTGAAGCACAAGCCTGGACCGGTGATCGAAAAGCATGTACTCCAGGCCAATCCCGTAGGCCACGTCCCGGGCAAACGAAAAACTGGCAAGGCGCAGCACCGCGCGGCCGCCCCGCTCCACGGGCAGGGAAAAAACCACCCCGGCGGACGTGCCGCCGATCGCCAGGTTGACCTCGTCGACAAAGAAAGCGACGCCGACGATCTCCCGCTCGCTAAGGGCAAGGAAATTCACGACGTCCGGATCGTTCGGGGTCAGATATGCAAGTTCCCGGAAAATGTAGAACGCGCTTATCCATTCGACCGGATTCGCCTCGGCCGACTGCATCGCCCTGTAGCCTTCCAGCTTAAGATCGAACAGCTCGTGCCTGCGGGTCTCGGCCGGGGTCGGACGCTGGCCCTCGATAAGGTTCCACGCGCGCGCCGCCAAGTGCGCCGCCGCGACGGACTCCGGACTGCCCTGCGGGGCAAGGCGGCGGCCCAGGGTGGCAAGCCAGTGGGCGTCGAACAGGCGGCCCTCGTCAAAGGCCGCCCGGCTTAAGGCCATCGCCTCGGCGGTATCCACGGGGGTCCAGCGACCCGGCTGCTGCCTTCCCGCGACGGGCCTTTCGCCCCTGGCCAGGCGGGCGTATTCCAGGCGGGCCTCCACCTCGTACCTTAGGTACCTAAAGGACTGGCCGTCATCCCAGATGCCGTCGGCGATACCGATGAACTGCGAGGCCGCGACCCATTCCCCGGCCTCGCCGTGGGCCATCGCGCGATCCCTGGCCATCCGGAACGTCTCCCCGTCTAGGCGCATGTTCCTTTGGCCGCCCTGGGCAAGCGGAAGAACCATAAAAAACAGAAGGGCGTACAGGACCGAGGCGGCTATCGCCGTGACAACCGAGACCCTGAAACAACGCCTGAAAAGGTCGGCGGAAAACCTGGAGTTGGAATGGCGGCTCTCGCCCTGGAACTTGTTCATGCCAAAGGGGAGCACCAGCGCGGAAAGGGCCAGGGCGGGAAACAGGGCGATTATGTCCAGGAGCACCAGCGTCCGCGACCAGCCCGCGGAAAAGACGGGCAAGGGCGGGGCCTCGCCCGGGAACACCAGCCGGAAGGCGACAATAGCCAGGCAACCGACGGCGACGTAAACGAAAAAAACAAACGCCGGGGAATCAAGCGTCTTTCTGCTAAACAGCGGCATTGCGACCCTGCCTTTTTGCAAGATATTTCAAAAGCGAGAACAGATGGGCAAGCAAGCCGGCGACCAGGAAGATCGCCGGAACCGCAAGCGAGGCGGGCAGGCGATCCTGCAGGAACGCGGCAAAAACATCCTGCACCTCGCGCGAGTTAAACAGGGTTTCCAGGGCCAGCACCCCCCTAAAGGCAAGGATGCCCAGGAAAAAATTCGCCAGGGGCCACGCGCCAAGCCTTAGGACGAACAGAAGCGAGCTAAGAAAGAACGCCAGGGATCCGGCGTACAGCGGCAGACTACCCCCGGCAAGCCGATCGCGCAGGTTCCCGGCGCTTAGCCGCAGATCCACGGCGACGCTCCGCAGGAACCAGGGGGTGTCGATGTTGAAAGGCGCGGACGGCAGGCTTTCGGCCAGCCCCGCGAACTCCTCCTGGAAAACCATGGGGCCGTCCGGGAACACCGCCACCCGCGCCCTGGACGGCTCGTCGGGCCCACGCAAAAGGACGACGGTCGTACCGTAGGGCCGGTGGGAAAGGATCAGGCCCGGGGATCCAAGCGACCGCCCCGCGTGCGCGCCGGGCAGGGGCGAGACGCTTTCCAGGCCGTGGCCAATGCCCACGACAAAGCCCAGGGAAAGCGCGACCAGGCAGAGAACGGCCGCCGGGGCGAAAACCCTTTCAAGCACCGTGTAGGCCAGCCCGAGCAGCATCCCCCCGTACAACGCAACCGACAGGCCCCAGCGCGCCGCGTCCACGAGATCCGCCTGCTCGCCCGCCCATTCAAGGCGGAGCGCGAGAAAACGCGCCCCGGACATCACCAGGAACAGCACCAAAAAACAGGCGCAGAAAAACAGAGCCAGTTTAGCCAACTTTCTCACACCTTAAGACTAGCACGGGAAAGGCGCGAGCGCAAGAAGCCGCGTGCGCGCCGGCCGCTGTCCACAAGTTATCCACAGGCAGGAAACGGAGCGGCGGTGGGAACCCACCCCGCAGGCCAGGGTGCCCAAGGGGAAAACGCCCAGCCGAACCGCCTAATTCGTTACATAGCAAGTAATTAGCCGCAGGCACCGCCAGGGGTTTTTCCAAACCGCGAGCCCAGGCACCATGCGGCAAAACCCCGGATCGTTTTTCCTGGCATTATTCACACGTTTTCCACAGGCGAACCCGGGAACGTCAGCCCAGGGAAATGGTCCCGATGTCGCCGATGGCAAGAATCGACTTACACTCCGAGCACCGGAAACGGCCGGTCTTGACCGCCTTCAGCTTTTTGGAGCACACCGGGCACGGGAATATTTTAGGGAAGATGGAAAGGTCCTGCTGAAACCCCTCGTTGCTGTTGAAAAATTCGACGGACTCCTCGTAGCTCTTCTTGACGTTAAAGAACTGGGAGAAACCAAGCAACTGGAAGACCTCGTAGACCTTGGGCTGGATGTTGAACAAAACCACGTCGCCATCGGGCTTTACGGTCTTAAGGAACGTGATAAAGGACCCTATCCCGGTCGAGGAAACGTAGTTAAGGCTGTCGCAGTTGAAAATAAGCTTGTTATACCCGCCATCTATGGCCATATGAACCCGTCTTTGGAAGTAAACGGAATTGTAGGTATCGATGTAACCGTCCACGGCCAGAACCAGGCAGTCCTTGATCTCGGGCACTTGTTTTAGTTCGATTTTGAGACTTTCGTCCTTCTCGTCATCAAACCCAGGCACGATGTCATTGTTCT
This sequence comes from Treponema sp., assembly GCA_009786675.1. The sequence continues at coordinate 19,356 of WQRP01000001.1, forward strand.
GCATCATACGACCTCACTTTTGAAAGGGTATACTATCCACTATACACCTTTACGTGAAAGCTGGCAACCGCCCCCGGGGCGGGAAAGGCAGGGTTATGATAGAATGCCGTATGCAAATGTCGGATATCGTGGTCGTTCTGTGCCGCCCAAGCGAGCCGGGCAACGTGGGGGCGGTCTGCAGGGCGATGAAGAACATGGGCCTTTCCGCGCTGCGCCTGGTCGCCCCCGGGGCAATGGACAGGGCCGAGCTTCTGGCGAGGGCGATCCACGCGGACGACGTGTGGCGGGGCGCCCGAACCTTCGACACCCTGGCCGGGGCCGTGGCGGACTGCTCGTTCGCCGTGGGAACCACCTGCCGCAGGGGCAGGAAGCGAAAGGCCAGCATGAGGCCCCGCGACCTGGCCGCCCGGCTCGCCGAAAGGGCCGCGCCGGGCGTCCGGGCGGCCCTGGTCTTCGGCAACGAGCGCGCCGGGCTGGACGCGAGCGAGCTCAACCAATGCAACCTGGCCTCGCACATCCCCGTCTCCGACGAATTCCCCTCACTGAACCTTTCCCACGCCGTGCAGGTCTACGCATACGAGCTCTTCCTGGCCTTCGGGGGCGCCGGGGATCTCCCCGTAAAGGGCGAGTGGGTTCCCCTGACGCGGGCGGCGGCGGACGGGCTGACCGGGGAAATAACCGACACGCTGAAGGATCTCGGCTTCTACAAGCAGCCGGGCCGCGAGGAGCAGGAGCGCTTCCTGCGGGACCTGATCTGCCGCGCCGGGCTCACCGAGCGGGAGGGCCGCTACCTGAAGGGCATCTTCGACAAGGCCGCAAGGCTCGGCAGCATGAAATTTGCCCCCGACGCCCCGATTTAGTATTATATACGCATGGCCAACCTGTTCGACTACGTCTCGTGGAGGGGCGATCTCGACTTTGACCGGATCCCGTTCAACCCCGTGGACAACCTCGTTTTCTCGCAGCTGTCGTACCTGCCGATGGACGGCATCGTCCCCGGGCCGGGCGGAAGGGGCGCGACGAGCGTCTCCGCCCTGGCGAGGATTTACGCGGCGAGGCGCGCCCCGGCCTCCAGGGACGTCACGGTCGCGATGGCGGCCTCCACGCTCAAGGCCATAGGAACGGCGCCCCGCTACGAGGACTGCGAGATCCTCGGCTACGCCAGCCATACCGACCCGGACGCGGAGAAACAGTTCTCCGCCTTTTGCGCCGTGATCGGCAGGGAACGGCCGTCCAGAAGGCTGCTGGTGGTCTACAGGGGCACGGACACGAGCATCGCCGGCTGGAAGGAGGACCTGAACATGTCACTGGTCAACTCCATCCCGTCGCAGGAGGAGGCGGTTTCCTACCTGGAGGAAGCCGCCGGACGCCTTCCCTACCCGCTGATCGTGGCCGGGCATTCCAAGGGCGGGAACCTGGCGATCTACGCCTCGGCGTTCTGCGGCAAAAGCGTGCAGCGGCGCATCGCCGAGGTTTACAGCAACGACGCGCCGGGGTTCCACCGGGAGGTCCTGCGGCGCAAAGGCTACAGGGAGGTTTGCGGGAGGATACGGGCCTTCGTCCCGCAGTCGTCGTTCGTGGGGATGCTGCTGGAGCACGACGTCGCGCCAAGGGTGGTAAAAAGCACGGCCGCCGGCCTTATGCAGCACGACATGCGGTCGTGGGAGGTCACGCGCGACGATCTGGTGGACGGGGGGGAGCTGACGCCGCAGAGCCGGTTCATCCACAGCATCGTCAACGAGTGGATCGCGAAGATCGGCGACGAGCGGCGGCAGCAGTTCGTCGAGGCCCTGTACAAAATCCTGCTGTCGTCAAACGCCGCGTCCTTCGCCGACATGGGGTCGGACTGGCCGTCATCCGCCGCCGGCATCATCGGCGGCCTTAAGAACATCGACGGCCCGACAAAAAAGCTGATGGGCGAGATCGTGGGCGAGCTTTTCAAGACCGCAAGGAAAAACATTATCGGGCAGCGCAGGAAAAACGGCGGGGCAAGGGACGACGAGTGGACCACCGACCTGTTCAGCGAGGAATAAGGCCCTACAGGTCGTATATCTCCCGCAGGAACAGGGCCGCCGCCTGCGCCACGTTGAGGCTCTCGACGTTGCCGGTCCCGGGGACCCGCAGCAGGCACGAGCAGGCGTCCTTTACGTCCTGCGGCAGGCCGCGCTCCTCGTTCCCCAGGACCAGGGCGATCCCGCCCCGCCCCGCCCCGCCGGTCAGGTCGCCAACCGTGGAGGCCAGGTCCCCGATGCGCCGCCGCGCCCTTACGTCGGTGCCAATCACGACAATCTTTTTGGCGGCGTCCCTGACAAACGCGGCGGTGTTGCCGATTTTCCGCACGGTGACGTGCTCCATGCCGCCCTCCGCGACCCGGTAGGCGCTGGTGCTCAGGCGCGCCTCGCTGTCGCCCTCGCTAACAACGACGAAGCGGACGTCGAAAAAGGCCGCGGCCCTGGCGATGGCGCCAAGGTTGTGGTCGTTCCCCACCTCGTGGAGCACCAGCCCGGTCAGGCCCTCCGAGGCCCACAGGCCAAGGTCCTCCCTGGTCAGGGGCTCGATTTCCGGCTCCTCCACCATCGCCACCACGCCCTGGTGGTGGACGCTCTTGCACAGGCGCTCCAGCTCGTCGTCCCCGCAGATCTTGTAGGGGCGCTTGCGCTCGGCGAGCTTCCTGCAAAGCCCGGTAAACAGGCGGAGGCGGTCCTCCCGCAGGAAAAGGCGGTTGACGGTTTCGGGGCGGCACTCCGCCAGGGCAAGAACAGCTTTGAGGCCGCAGACGGCAAGTTCATCGGTAAGCTTGTTACGCATGGCTCACTATACACCCTATTCTGGAACCCGGGAACCCGGCGCTTGTGGATCGCGGGGAAATACCGTATACTGTACGCAATCCGATGGCCTGGGTACAGCAACTTATTACCGCCTACGATTTCCTCCGTCCCGTACTGGACGTGGCGCTCCTCGCCTTCCTGCTGTACAAGGGCTACGAGCTTCTGGCCAAGACGCAGGCGATACAGCTGATCAAGGGGGCGGGCTTCCTGCTTCTGGTCTACGGCATCGCCTACCTTTTCAGGCTGACCACGCTCCAGTGGGTGCTGAACATCATGGCGCCCGGGCTTTTCATCGGCATCGTCATAGTCTTCCAGCCGGAGCTCCGCAAGATAATCATGCACCTTGGGCAGGGGGAATTTTTCCGCCCAAACTCCAAGCCCACGGCCGGGCACCTGGAGGCGGTCCTGACCGCCGCCGAGCTGCTTTCCCGCCGCCGACGGGGGATGCTGGCCGTGTTCCCCCGCAGGATAAACATAAAAAACGTCGTCGAGACGGGAACCAGGCTGAACGCCGAGATCTCGTCGAGCCTTGTCGTGGCGCTTTTCGAGTTCGACGGGCCGCTGCACGACGGGGCGATGATCGTGCAGAACGGCAGGATAGTGGCCGCCGGCTGCTTCCTGCCGCTCTCGGAGCAGCAGGACATTCGGAAGAACTTCGGCGCAAGGCACCGGGCGAGCCTGGGCATGTCCGAGCAGTCCGACGCGGTGACGCTGGTGGTCTCCGAGGAGACCGGGGCTATTTCCGTCGCCTTCGACTCCAGGCTCTACTACGACCTGTCGATCGCCGAGGTCTCCCGCAAGCTGCAGGAGCTTCTGGACAGGGACCGCAGGGCGACGGAGCGGGTGGGATCGACGTTCAAGACGGTCTCGGTGGACGGGGGGAAGGATGTTCTGGTTGAACGGTAGAAAACTGCTTTTCAGGCTGGCCAACAACTGGCCGGCCAAGGTGCTTTCCGTGGCGCTGGCCCTGGCCCTGGTGGTCGTCTACAGGGTCAGCACCCTTTCGACGCGCACCCTAAGCGTCCCCCTCGCGGTCGAGACCAGCCACGCGCTGATCCCCGCCAGCGAGTTCCCCGGGAGCGTCCGGGTGACCCTGCGCGGCGACGAGGAGGGCGTCCGGTCGATTGCCGACGGCGACATCGAGGCCTTCCTGGACCTGTCCAGGCACGAGTTCGAGGGATGGTACCGATCCCCGGTGCAGATCCGCCGGAGGGGGACCGCCCTGGAGGTGGAACCCCTGGAAATATCGGTCAACCCCACGGAGGTCTCGGTAAGGCTGGACCGCCGGATCAGCATGGTCCTGCCGCTGGTCGCGCCCGTCCAGGGGAGCGTCGCGTCCGGCTTCGACCTTGTCTCCCATTCCATATCGCCCGCCGAGGTTTCCGTGTCCGGGCCGGTTGGCATCCTGGGGGATCTTGTCGTGGTCAACACGTCCCCGGTCGTCCTGGAGGGCAGGAGCAGCGACTTCAGCGTCCAGGTGGGCATCATAAACCCGAGCAACCTTCTGTCGATACGCGAGGGGGCGGCCGAGTTCCGGGGGCTTGTCCGCCCGGCGGTCCCGGTGCGGAACATCGAGGCGATACCGATCACGCTGTCGGGCCTTCCCCCCGGGCTGGCCGCCGACTGGGACGGCAGGACCGGCAGCGTCCGGATCGAGGGAAGCTGGGACCGCATCGACGCCTTCAGCCCGCCCCCCGGCTTTCTTTCGGTCGACGGGTCGGCCGTGGCGGAGCCCGGGACGCACGTCCTGCCGGTCAGGGTAAGCCTGCCGGAGGGCTTCGCCCTTATAAGGCAGGAGCCGGAAAGCCTGGTTCTTGAGGTCACCCTGTACGGGTACGACGAGCCGGAGGAGGAGGATACCCAGCCTTGATCGCCGGCATAGGGGTGGACATGGTCGACGCGCGGCGCATGGACCGCTGGCGCGGCGTGCCCGGCCTTTTGGAGCGCTACTTCCACCCGGAGGAACTCGCCGCCGCCATGGCCAGGGGACGCGGCGCGAGCCTTTCCCTGGCGGCCCGCTTCGCCGCCAAGGAGGCCTTCGGCAAGGCGATCGGGACGGGGCTTGCAGGAATCGTGTTAAAGGATATCATGGTAAGAAGCAACGACAAGGGGAGGCCCGAGATCCGGGTCTCCGGGACGGCGCGGGCGGCCCTGGACGAAAGCGGGGCCGACCGCGCGCACCTGTCTATAACGCACGAACGGGACCACGCGGTCGCGATGGTGGTCCTGGAATCTCTGGGCGAAAAGGGGGAAAGCCAATGGGCAAAGAAGAGCGCGAGCTGAAGATATCGTTCGTCTCGAAGAAGCAGTATTCCTGTCCGGTCTGCGACGCGAAGTTCCACAAGGAGGAGCTTCTTTCCGGGGGGGGCAGGCTTATAGCCGGGGCCCTTACCGACGAGCTGCACCGGCTTTTCGAGCCCTCGTCCAGGTACGGCGACATCTACCCCCTGGCCTACACCACGGTCGTCTGCCCGTCCTGCTGGTTCGCCTCGACGGAGGCGGATTTCCCGCTTCTGCCGAAGACGACGAAGGGGCTTGCCTACTCGGACCGCGGCAACCGCAAGAACGACGCGCTGATGGTCTTTCCGGGCACGGACTTTACCCAGCCCAGGGGGCTCATGGAGGGCGCGGCGTCGCTGTACCTGGCCCTTAGGTGCTACGACTTCTACGGCAAGGAGTCCTCGCCCACGATCAAGCGGGGGATTACCTCGATACGCGGCGCCTGGCTTCTTGACGAGCTGCACAAGAAGTTCCCCGGCGAGAACTACGACTGGATGGCGACGCTCTTCCGGAAAAAGGCCCAGTACTTTTACGGCGAGGCGCTGTCCCGCGAGCAGAGCGCGACGGAGACCATGTCCGCGCTGAAAAACTTCGGCCCGGACATCGACAAGAACTATTCCTACGAGGGGATGCTCTACCTGTCCGCCTACCTCCGCTTCAAGCACGGCCCCCCCGCGACCGACACGGAGGAACGCATGGTGGCCCTGGAGGAGGCCCGCAGGACGATCGCGAAAGTCGTGGGCATGGGCAAAAAGTCCAGCGACAAGCCGGAGGCGTTCCTGGACCAGGCCAGAAAAATATACTACGCCATCAACGCCGAAATGGAAGAGATTAAGGCGCGGGAATCCGCTTGACACGGACGGTCAGGCTTCGCCTTGCCTACGACGGGACCGATTTTTGCGGCTGGCAGAGGCAGGCGAATTCCGGGGAGGGGCGGCGGTCGGTGCAGGAATGCGTCGAGGCGGCCCTGGCCAGGATGCACAAGCACCCGGTGGCCCTTACCGGGGCCGGGCGTACCGACTCCGGGGTGCACGCCTCGGGGCAGGTCGCGGGTTTCCGCACCGACATCAAAAACATCGAGCCCGGCCGCTTCGTCCAGGCGCTCAACGGCCTTTTGCCCGGGGACGTGCGGGTGCTCGAGGCCCGGGAAACCGTCCCGGACTTCCACGCCCGCTTCGACGCCAGTTCCAGGACATACCGCTACCATTTTGTCTGCGGGCGGCACGCGCTTCCCCACGAGAGCCGCTACGCCCTGCAACTGTGGCGCAGGCCCCGCGTGGATCTTTTGAACGCCTACTGCCGCCAGCTTATCGGGGAAAGGGACTGCTCGGTTTTCGCGGCGGCCGGGGATTCGTCCAGGTCGCGGCACAGGCACGTCTCGCGCGCCGTTTTCTTTCCCGAGGGCGACGGCCTGGTCTTCGAGATCTGCGCCAACGCCTTTCTGTGGAAGATGGTGCGGTCCGTGGCGGGAACCCTGCTCCACTACGAGGAGCGCGGCGCGCCGCCCGGGCTTTTTAGGGAGGCCGTCGAGTCCGGCGACCGGGGGCTTGCCGGCCCCACCCTGCCGCCCCAGGGGCTGTTCCTTTGGAGGGTCGCCTACCACAGGCAGGCTTGATTCCATTCGATCGCCAGTGCGTACCCAAGGCCCAACCGAATGTCAAGATTTTCGGCCCGCGAAAACCCAAGCAAGGCGCGAGTTCTCGCCCTAATAAGGGCATGAAAACAAACAAGAAAAACAAGCCCTTACGAAGGTTCAGCCCGCTCAACGACTTCCTGTTCTACAAGACGATGGGGGAAAAGGGCGACGAACCGCAGCTTATCGGATTCCTGAACGCGGTCCTTGCGCCCTCGGGAAGAAAACCCGTCGAGACGGTCGATATCCTCGACAAGAAAATCTACACCAAGGACGTAATCGGCGGAAAGTCATGCCCGCTGGACGTTAGGGCGGTTCTTTCCGACGGAAGCCGGGTGAACATCGAGGTGCAGGTCCGCGACAAGAAAAACATGGACCGCCGCAGCCTGTTCTACTGGGGAAAGATGTACGCCGAGACCCTGCAAAGCGGGGGCGACTACAGGGATCTCCCCGACACGATCGCGATAAACATCGTGGGCTACGACTTTCCGGCCGGGGGCGGCGCGCACACTCGCTTCCGACTTAGGGAGGCGACCGACCCCACCCTGGAACTGACGGGCGCGATGGAAATCCACTTCCTGAATGTGGTAAAATGGAGGGGACAGGCAAGGAGGGACTTTTCCGGGGATCCCCTGCACCGCTGGCTTGCGTGGCTGGATCCGGAAAGTCCGCCCGAGACAATCGAGGAGGTCAAGAGCATGGACATCGCGATAGCGCACGCTGACGGCAGGCAGAGAGCCGTGATGCGGGGCAGGAGGGCGCGGGAGGC
>WQRP01000002.1 GCA_009786675.1 Treponema sp.
TTGCGTTGCGTTGCGTTGCGTTGCGTTGCGTTGCGTTGCGTTGCGTTGCGCTAGTCAGAGCCTTTTGCAAAACCATTGTCGTCATTATATACCGGGCATCGTAATTTTCCAAGCGGATACCGAGAAAAAACCAAAAAAACGGCAAAGGAATGCGTTACGGCCAGGGATCGTCATCGTCAAAGCTGTTATCACAGACGCAGCCAATACCCAGGTTGCAGGAACAGCCCATCCCGCCGTAGCAATCGCAACCAATCGTAAATTGGCAGTCGCATTCCATGCCAAAAGGCCCCTCCAGCCCCGAGCAGGAGGCAAACGCAAATCCGGCCATTACAAGCAAAGCGACAATCCCAAAAACCCTGACCATCTTCCTCTCCCCTCTTTGCGATTGAATTATAGCATACGTCACCTTCGTCTCCAAGCACCGTTGTACTTCCCCATTGCTTGACTTTTCAAGCCGCTCCGGTATACTTTAGGTATCAAAGGCGGACGACGGGGCGTTTTGGACGTTTACTCCTGGGTTTTCGGATCAGTGGGGTACCGACGGGGCCTTTTTCTTTTTCCTGTAAGCGGTCTTTACGGACAGCCATCCATCGTGTTTTTTATGCACTGTTTCAACAAAAACGATCTCTCCGCCAAGGTCACCCTCAAACAGCACGACGCTAAGCCCCTGCGGGGTTTTCTGTGGCGACAGGGTTACTTTTGTCGGGTTATTTATTACCCCGACGCGGCTTTCTATATCGTCTGGCTCAAGGTTGTGCTTCGGCGCGTCAATATGGGCAATGGATACTTCCTCGAGCACGATTTTTGAAACGTCAACCCCGGTAAGTTCCTTCACCTTTCCCTTTGTCGAGTCCGACACCATGCCGACAAGCGCGTTGCCCGGATTTTTGCCAGAACGCGCGTCTTCGATAAACTGTTTAAGCTCGCCGCCGGTCAAAACACGGCGGAACCATTTTCCTGCGCAGGCTTCATTCCTACTATGGTTGCTCGCGTCGAAATCGCCTTTTGCCATCCAGAGGTATTTTCCACACTTCCAGTCCTTTTGTCCAGCGTGGCCGGGCGATCTCGACGCTTACCGCCCCCACTCCCCCCGGAACCTAAGCGAGACCATACTGTTGGAAGGCAGGCTAACGAACGCGGAATCCCCCTGCCGATCCAGCACGACCAGGGCGGGCGCGTGTCTTTGGTTGGGGCCGGAGATAATGCCGTAGGCGCTTGTCGCGCTAAACCCCGGGGGAAGCTCCACCCTTATGTCGACGGATCGCCCCTGGAGTCCCGGCGACGTGCGGCTGTCGAACAGAACCACGCTTACCATGTCCTCCCGCGCCTTCAGCTCCGTTTCCTGCCAGGTCTCCGGGCTGGATGTTCTGATGCCGGCAAGCACGCGGACTCCCCCGCCGCCCATGGAACCGGGGCCGGAGGGCGAACCCACCGGAAGCCCGGGGGCCTGCTGGGGGTTGCCTATCGGCAGGTGCCCGGCTCCGCCAAGCGCGGCGGGATGCCCGGTAATGGACGCCTCGACGCGCACCGTGTCGCTAAGGAACCTGCTGAAGTGCCCCATTCCGTAGCCCCGGGGAAGGATCTCCCCGTTCACCGTGCCGAACGCGCCCTCGCCGATCATGCTGTACCAGCGTTTCAGGTACCACCAGGTGTAGACGCTGGACTCGTTGTGCGCGATTACGTGGTGGATCTCGTTCATCAGGATCCAGATCATGTCCCAGGTAAAGTCGATCGCGGCGTTGTCCGCGCCGGAGTTCACGTTTTTCTCCATCATCCAGGTTTCCCGGCGCGGGGTTCCGTCCAGGGCCAGGGCGCTTCTGGTTCCCCAGTCCCCGTAGGTGTGGTAGGCGACGATCTCCAGGTGTTCCCTGGCCCGGGGATCGTTCAGCGTGGCGTTGTTCCAGTGCACGTTGTTGTGGGGAGAGCCGCCCATAAGCCGCACCCGCCCGTCCCGTCCGCCGCCGCGCCCGGGGATCCCGGCTCCGGCGTTCGCCCCGGTTATTATGTGCCCGTACTCGGCCATGAATTCCCGCTGCTGCTCGGCCGTCCAGGCCATGGCGTAATAGTCCGGGTCGTAGGTCGGCTCGTTCTGGATCGAGATCGCGTGAATCGGCGCGCCCCGGTCGGCCATTTCCTGCGCCCAGTCCCTAAGGAATTCCGCGTAGTCCCTGTAGTGCTCGCGGCGCAGGTTGGAGGTGGCCTGGGCGATGGTCCAGCCGGCGTTGGAACCTTGCAGGGAATTGTTGTGCTTCCAGTGGGCGAACGGCGCGGTCCAGGGCGCCGCCACCACGTAGCCGCCGAAGTCGCCGACCCGCCGGACGAAATCCAGCAGGAACGAGTTCGACGGCTGCATGAAGGGGGCGTAAACCCCGGAAAGAACGTCCGCTATGGGGGCCGGGAACACGTGGATGCGGAAAATGTTGAAGGCGAGCGGGCCCTCTGGATCGAACATCTTTTCTATGTCCCGCATCTTCATGTACATCTCCGGCCTGGTGTCGCCGTGCTCGTCGCGGATCCAGAAGGCGTTGCCCATTCCGCCGAAGCCCCGGACGTACTGCCGCTGGCTGGCGGTTATGGCAAGGGTCGCCGGCGGGGTTGCCGGGGTCTGGCCGACCCTGATCCTGGCCGGATGGCTGGCCCGGCTCAGGGTTCTTCCGGTGGCGGGATCTACCCCGGTGGCGACGGCGTAGAAGTACCCCGGGCCGTCCGGGGTAAAGGTGCCGCCCGTGGCCCCGGGGATCGCCGTTCCCCCGGAATTGGTGAAGGCCCTGGCCCTGAACCACTGGAACGACACAGGCATGCCTTCCCTTTCCCGGACCCGCACGCTTAGCTGGCCAATCGCCTCGCCGGCGGCGTGGTCGGCGCTGGTCGGGTGCACCAGGAAAAACGGCGAGCCGGCGACGAAGGGCTCGCCGGACACAAAGCCGTCGTGGATTCCGGGACCGCCGCGGCAGCCGGTCATAATCGCGAACACAAGAAGAAACGCCAGGGTTCCCCCGACAAACAGGCCGCCGTGTCTATCCATAACGCGAAACCCCCGTTACGGCAAGGCCACAAGGCCGGCGTTGGCGTCGGCGATAAGCGCGTTCCACGCAAGGGAAACCGCCTCGATAAGCTGGGCGGCCTCGCCGTCGTGCCAGTACAACTGCCAGGTAATGCCGCCGACGTTAAGCCCGGGGATCATGACGTGGTACTGCCACTGGACAAGGCGGGGGTCGCGGATAATCGCCATGGTTTCCGTGACGGCCCGGGCATCCCTAAAGAGGGGCCAGAGACCGTCCTGCCAGGCGTAGGGGGTTTCGTCCACGGGCCTTTCCCACAGATCTATCGCCGCGACGATTCTGGCGACCTCGTTGGGGGGAAAGGTGGCGGGAACGACAATCACGTTCTCGTAGACGTAGACCACGAAATCGCTGACCCTTGGGCCCATCGGGAACATGACCATGCCCCAGTCGTCAGTCATTCCCTGCAGGTTGTTCCTTACGTGCAGGGGCTCGACCGCCATCGCCACTATGCCGTCCGTGAACGCGGCCTGGTACCAGGTCCAGTGGGCGCCCTCCGGCGGGGGCATCATCACGCCCTCGTCCCTAAGCCTCATGGCGAACTGCAGGGCCTCCAGGAACGCCGGGCTGTTGGTGGCGTTGTAGAACCTTCCGGTGGCGTTGTCCCTGCCGACGTAGTTCGCGCCGTTGCTCGACACAATCGCGTTGATGACGTGGGTGGCAAGATCCGGGGTCATGGCCCAGGTATCGACAATTCCGTCGCCGTCAAGATCCCTGGTAAGCTGCCTGGCGATGGGAAGGAAATTGTCCCAGGTCCAGGTGCGGTTCCTCTGCATGTTATAGGGAAGCTCCGGATCGAGCCCCGCCTCCCTGAACAGCCGCTTGTTGAAAAAGATTACCATGGCCTGAAGGCTGTCGCCGTACCCCACGCCCATCGCGTAGGTGTTGCCCCCGAACGTGAACAGCCTTCTGACGCCCTGGTTCCAGTCGGTCCTGCCGTCCCCGGGAACCTTGGGGGAAAAGTCCACGCTGCCCGTCAGCGGGGCCAGAAGCCCCTGGCGATGCAGGGTCATCGCCCAGGACGGAACCAGCACGAAGGCGCTAGCCGCCGGCTGTCCCGCCATAATAGTCAGGGCCGCGGTCTGCAGCATCTCGCCCCAGCTTGCCACGTTCCTGACGCTCATCCTAAAGCCGTACTCGTTCATCACCCTTCTGCGATGGGCAAGCACCCTCGCCTCCATGTCGTTTCGCGGCTCGAAGGNGTTCACGTCATAGTCGGCCCACCAGTTCCCCATGACAATATCCGCGCCCCTTAGATCGTTCCGACCCCCGGCCCACGCGGGAAACGCCATAACCAGCATCAGCGGGATCACGGCAATCCCGGCCGTCCATTTACTCAGCATCTTGTGCCTCCTTAAAACATTGGCAATTGTACCACGGATTTGCTTTTTTGGGGGAGGTAGACAAGGCGACGCCTCGGCAATAGTATGTGCATGGATGAGCATGAAGATACTGGTGACCCCGACCTCACTCGGGCCCGATTCCGACACCCCGGCGATGAAAAAACTCCGTTCCTTTGCCGACACCCTGGTCTTCAACCCGACCGGCAAACCCCTGGCCGGGGACGAGCTTATCCCCCTTCTTGACGGCTGCGCCGGATGCGTCGCCGGGGTCGACTACTTTACCGCCGGGGTAATGGAAAACGCCCCCGGGCTAAAGGTCATTTCCCGCTACGGCACCGGCGTGGACAGGGTCGATCTGGCGGCGGCCAGGGCGAACGGCATAACCGTGTGCAACACCCCGGGCGCGAATTCCCAGGCGGTCGCGGACCTGACCTTCGCCCTGCTTCTGTCCCTGGTCCGCAACATACCCGTCCTGGACAGGAAAACCCGGATGGGCGAATGGCCGCGATCCGGCGGAGTGGAACTGTACGGCAAGACGCTGGGGATCCTGGGGCTTGGCGCGATAGGCAAGGCGGTGGCGCGGCGGGCCGGCGGGTTCTCGATGAGGGTTCTCGCCTGCGATCCCTACACGGACGCGGGATACGCCAAGGCGAACGGCATCGCCATGGTGGACTTTGACACGCTGGTTCGGGAGTCGGATTTCCTAAGCCTTCACCTGCCCTTTACCGAACGGACCAGGCACATCATCTCGGCGGACGCGCTTAGGGCAATGAAAAAGGGAGCCTTCATAGTGAACACCGCCCGGGGGGGGCTTATCGACGAGGCGGCGGCATACGGGCTTCTTAGGGAAGGGCACATCGGCGGGCTAGGGATGGACGTTTATGAAACCGAGCCCCCCGGAACCTCGCCGTTCTTCGAACTGGAGAACGTCGTGGTAACCCCGCACACCGCCGCGCACACGGTCGAGGCGACCCAGGCAATGGCGGACATGTCGGTGCAGAACCTTATCGACGTGCTTTCGGGCGGGGTCTGCGCCCACACGGTATGACACTGTAACGTAAAAGGCGACGGAGGTATGGTTTGGCAAACGACACCAATCTGGTAAACAGGGTAAAACTTGCGCTGCTGGCGATGCAGCGGCACTCGTGGGAACAGGGAACCGCGATGCAGGCGTTCCTGGAACAGGGGGACATGGAGATCGTCGTCCTGATGGCGAAGGAGGCGGTAAACCGCAGGCTTTCGGACGGGCGGGCCGCCAACATCGGCGACACCGGCGCGGTGACGGATCCCTGCGCGGTGGGGGAGGCCCTGATCGCCGCCCACAAACACACCGGGGATCCCGCGCTGAAGCAGGGGCTGGACGAGCTGCTTTTCTGGTCGCTGCGGACGGCGCCGCGCAACGAGGCGGGCATCGTGTACCACATGGACGGCGCGCCGCAGATGTGGAGCGACTCGACCTTCATGCTTCCGCCCTTCCTGGCCGCCGCGGGGTACTTCGACGCGGCGCTGCTGAACCTTTACGGCTACTGGGACATTCTCTTCGACGAGGGGGCCGGGCTGATGAGCCACATGTGGGACGACGGCGCGAAAAGCTTTGTCCGCAAGGCGCACTGGGGCGGCGGCAGCGGCTGGACGCTCGCGGCCATCGCCCGCGTGCACGACCTGCTTCCGGGGGAACGCGCCCAGGACAAGGAAAGGCTCGCCGGAATGGGCAAGACCCTGGCCGACGGGGTTCTGGCCCACATGCGGGACGACGGCCTTTTCCATGACGTGGTGGACGACCGCGAAAGCTTCGTCGAGACGAACCTTTCGCAGATGCTGGCCTACACGCTGTACCGGGCGATCCGCTCCGGCTGGCTGGACGAATCGTACCTGGAAACGGCGGAAAGACTCCACGCCGCCGCCGTGTCCAAGATCGACGCTTTCGGCCTGGTGCGGGACTGCTGCGGCGCGCCGTTCTTCGACAGGGCGGGCGTGTCGCCGGAGGGACAGGCCTTTTTCCTGCTGATGGACGCGGCTAGAAAAACATGCCGATGTTGAAGGCGAACTGAAAGGAATTCCTGGCGACGTTGTACGCCCCGCCCAGCCCTATGCCCGGAACGGCCAGCCTGTTAAAGTAAAGCTGCAGCGTCGCGGCCGGCCCGTGGTCGAACTGGTTTCCCCACATTAAAGACCCATAGGAAAACACGCCCTGGTACGCCACGGCGACGGAAACGGTTCCTTGGGGAAACCTGAAAAGGTGCCTTTCCAAACCCAGGGAAAGCCCCGCGTAATCCCTTGCCGAATAGCTTGAGGAAAGAATGTTAATGCCGAAAACAGGCCCGGATTCAAAAAACGGCGTCGCCGACCTGGTGGAAAAAACAAAGCCGCCCCTGGCCGTCGCCCTGAACCCCGGAACAATTGTCCGGTTATATGCGACCCGTAACGATACCCTGTGGACATTGTCATTGCCGAACACAACGGCGTAATAATATTCAAGCGACACGAAGTTTTCCGAACGCAGGTAGCCATCCCAAGCGCCGTGGCGAACCTCGATATTAGGCGAGACGGAAAACGACCGGATTCCATCCACTGGAGCGCCAACCGAGTCTTCGCTGTCGCGCACGGAAATGAAATTGTATGAAAATCTTATTCCCGGGGTCAGCCGCTCGGTAAGCGAATATGAAAGACCGAACACCGGGCTTATCCTGATCATGTCAAAACGCCGAAGCACGGTTGCCCCAGTCTGGTCGGTATGCTCCGTGGTCGCCAAACCGAAAGGGGCCGCAAGCATCAGGCCAAAATCGCCCACCGCGTTGGGCATGGCCATGAACATGGCCATCGCGAACCATTCGTTAGAACCGTAAGCGCCAGCAAGCGCCAGCATGTTCCTTAACCCAAATGCGTTAGTGTCCGCGACGCCCCCGCCCACAAGCCAGCCCCTGGAGGAAACCGTAAAAAAGGGCATACCCAGAATCGACCACCTTTCGCGCACGGTTACCGCCAGTATTTTGCCGTTCCCATCCTCGCTATACAGGATTTCCACCGCCAGCGGCTCAAGAACGCCCAAATTCCCAACTATGGCGTGGACCTCGTTGGTATCGACGTCGCTCGCCTCAAGCCCGATAAACCTTTGCAGCGGCGTTTCTATTACGCGGGGCTGCGTCCTTCTTAGACCCACCACGTAGACGCCGGTGATTTGCCCCGCGAATATGGGCGCCGCCGCCGCGCAAAGTACGACCGCCAGGCACAGCCGGCGTCTCATTCCTTTCCCCACATTTGTTGTTATTATGGTTTTTTACGGCGGAAAGCGTCAAGCGGTATTTTCGAAAGGGGGTTACAGAAGTTCCGCCCTGCCGGCTTCCTTAATCCGTTCCACAACCTCGCGCACCTTTTGCGTCTGGCCCTTCCGGGTTACAAGCGCCGTGGCGGGGCCGCCGTTCCTGCCCGAGCGAATCACCACGATAAGATCCTCGACCCCCGCCAGGGCGACGGGAATGTCGGAATCCACGTAACAAGAATCCCCCGAGGCGCTGAATACCTGCGATCTATTTTTTTCGCAGATTTTGACATATTCCTCCCAGTTGCCGATGTCGATCCAGTCAAAATTGGCGCGAACCATAACGGTGTCTGGGCATTTTTCCGTGATGGCGTAGTCGAAGGATATGCTTTTCGTTTTGCGGTAGGCGGCGTCCAAGCCGGGCCACGACTCCAACACCCGCACTCCGTTGGAAACGCTAAAGGCATCGAGACCGGGAGCCTTTAGTTTCGCGAAGGGCCGGATAACGTCCGGCGCAAGATCGCGGAACCGCTCCGCCATGGATCCCACGGAAAAAGCGAACATTCCGGAGTTCCAGAAAAACCGTTTGCTGGCGGCGTATTTTTTCGCGGTCTGCGGATCGGGTTTTTCATGAAAGGCGGTTACCCTGTTCACGCCGTCCACGGCCTTGCCGGTTTCTATGTAACCGTAGCCCGTCTCGGGGCGGCCGGGCGGAATCCCAAACACGACAAGCTTTCCCTCCGCGGCGGCAGAGGCGGCCAGCGTCGCGTCGGCCTTAAAAACCTCCGGCGGTTTTATTATGTGGTCGCTTGTAAGGACAAGCATGTTCCTTTCGCCGCCGCTTAAAAGCGAATAGGAAACGGCGCAGGCCACGGCCGGGGCGGTGTTTTTGGCGGCGGGCTCGCCGATGACAACCAGACGCTTCTTTTTGCCGGCGCTTAACCCGGCGGTATCGGCGATTACGTGGGGGATGTGGGACTTTCCCGCTATGACAATAACCTTGCCATTATTTTTGGTAAGCGCAAGGGCTCGCTCCACCGCCATGGAAAAAAAACTCGTCTTTCCGGAGGCGGGCAAAAACTGTTTCGGCAGACGGGAGCTGCTTGCCGGCCAGAGCCTAGTGCCGGAGCCGCCCGCCATAATAAGACAATCGTCGAACATAATTTCCCCCTGTCAAGTCAATCGCCGTCCATGGCTTTTATCACGTCCCTGATTTTGGCGGCCTGTTCGTACTCCTCCTTTTCCACCGCGTCCGCAAGCTGCTCGACAAGCCGCTGGCGGTGCCTTTCCTCCAGGGGATGTTTTCCGCCGCCGGAAAAATCCCCGTCCTGCAGCGCCTCGATAAAGAAATCCACGGGGATCCCGGCCAGGCTGATTACCTCGCCGGAAATAAGGACCGGGCATTTCCGCCGCGCCGCCAGGCACAGGGCGTCGGAGGGGCGGCAGTCCAGGTGCAGCGGAGCCCGCCGATCCCCGTCGATAACAAGCCGCGCGTAAAAGACGTTCTCCTTTAGCCCGTGGATTTCCACCCTGTCTAGAACAAGATCCTGGCTTTCGAGCAGGTTTAGCAGGAGGTCATGGGTAAGGGGGCGGGGAAGGCGCCTATCCTCCATGCCGGCGAGCATGGACTGGGCTTCCAGTTGGCCGATAAAAATCGGCACGGCTATGTTTTTTTGCAGGGTACGCAACAGGACGGCATTGCCCTCGCCGGTTTGCACGACGGTCCATATCTCCGCATGAAGCATTTTTTGCATTTCCATACCTCGCCTTTCCCCACCTTAGCCGATGGAATCGGCCAGTCCCGCAAGAAGCTCGCGGCTTTCGGCGGTCCAGGGAATCGAGGGCTTGGATATGGTAAAAATCTCGCGGGCCTCGTATATGAAGGCTTTCGCGCGAGCCTCGGCCTCGGCAAGAACCCCGGATGACGCAAGCGCCTCGATAAGCTCCTCCACTTCCGGCGCGGAAACTCCGCCGGCGCGGGCCTCGCTGAAACAACGGTTGACCATCTCTTTTTTCT
Source organism: Treponema sp. (assembly GCA_009786675.1). Next base: position 9,682 of record WQRP01000002.1, read on the forward strand.
CGGGCCAGCGGTGCAGGAAAAGCAGAATGGGCAGGCTTTTTTTCCCCTCGACAATATCGTCGCCCCGTTTTTTCCCGGCTATGCCGACGCTGACGTTCTTAACGTCGTCAAGGATTTGGAAGCCAACCCCCAGTTTTTCCGCGGCGCTGCCCATCCTTCCCGCCACAAGCAGCCCGGCGTTTCCGATGGCGTCGGACGCGATGTCGGACGCGAGAACCCCCAGTTCCGCGGCGAAGCGGGCAAGGCAGCCCGTTTTAAGGCCGCACATCTTGTAGTACTCGTCAACGGACGGAATCGCGTCGGCGCTCCGGTGCCAGTGGATGTCCATGGCCTGTCCCAAATGGACCTTCCGCATGAACCCGGCCCAAAGCTCGTATACCTCCGCCTTGGCCAGCTCGACCGCCGATTCGGAAAGCCCCTCCTTTGACCCAAGCCCCGCCGCCCAGGAATTGATGCAGGCCGGCGCCAGGAAGTACAGGAAACTGCCGGAGTTGATTGCCACGTCAACGCCGTGAATCAGGTGCACCGCAGGCTTGCCCCGGCGCTCGTCGGAGTTGTCCTCTATGTCGTCATGGATAAGCGTGGCGTTGTGGGAAAATTCCACCAAAGGGACAAGCGGCAGGGCCGTGTCCCCTCCGCCAAGCGCCTCGCAGACCAGAACCATAAGCAGGGGACGCCAGCGCTTGCCCCCCCTGGACACAAGGTCCCTGCCCGGCGCGGTAAGGGCGTGCAACAGCGCCGGGTCGATGTCGGAAAGGCCGGGGAACACCTCCTGCCGCCAGAAAGAGTCGGCCTTGACCGCGTCCGCGCTTTCCCTCTTTGCCTCGGCCTTTCCGGGCAACCAACGGTCTATCACCGCCTCGATGTTTTTCAGTCTTAGGGTATACTGCTCGTCCATTGGTACAGTATATTTCATATAATGGCGGATTACAAGAAACCGGATCCCTGGCAGATTAGGGCACGGAAGGAAGGATACCCCGCGCGCTCGGTTTACAAGCTGCAGGAACTGGACGACAAGTTCGGCCTTCTAAGATCCGCGCGTCCCCTTAGGGTTCTGGATCTGGGGGCCGCCCCGGGAAGCTGGAGCCTTTACGTCCTGCGAAAGCTTTCGGGCAGGGGCGCGTCCCTGGTTGCGGCGGACCTTTCCCCCCTTTCGCGCGGGTTTGGCGGCGGGCTGTTCGACGGGGAAAACTTCCGCTTCGTGCAGGGCGACATTACCGATCCGGCCATCCGCGATTCCATTTTATCGCACGGTCCCTACGGCCTGATCGTCAGCGACGCGGCCCCGGCGACAATGGGCAACCGCTTCGTCGATACGTGCAGATCCCTGGAGCTTGCCGAGGAGGTTGTCGCCTACGCCGAAAACGCCCTCGCGGACGGCGGCAACCTGGTCGTCAAGGTGTTCCAGGGGGGCGACACGTCGGAACTGCTTAGACGCCTGCGTGCCCTGTTCAAAACCGCGAAAAGCCACAAGCCGCGGGCCTGCCGAAGCGAGTCCTTCGAGACGTACTACCTTGGGTTGGGGAAATCCTAGCCCGTGTCGAAAAAGAGGGGGGATCCTGTAGCTTTGAAGCCGGAGCCGCGCGATTGACTTTTCGCGGCTTATGTTTCAAAATAACCCATGACCTTAGCCAACCGGATAACCCTTCTTAGGGTTGTCCTTGCCCCGGCGTTTTTCCTCCTGTACTTTGTCCCCGCCGGGTGCCCCATATGGGCCTGGGCAAGCCCGATCCTGATGGTCGCGCTGCTGTGGGTCATCTTCCTGGTCGCCGAGATTACCGACGCGCTCGACGGCATGGTGGCCCGCAGGCTTAACCAGTCCAGCGACTTCGGCAGGCTTTTCGATCCCTTCGCCGACACCCTTGTGCAGCTTACCTTTTTCCTGTGTTTCGTGCTGGACGGGATTTTCCCGGCGGCCCTGTTCCTGGTGGTTGTGTACCGCGAGTTCGGCATCCTCTTTGTCCGCAACCTGATGCTGAAAAACGGCGTGGCCATGGGGGCCAGGATGAGCGGAAAGATCAAAACCGTGGCCTATATTACCGCCTGTTCCACCGCCATGGTCTACGTCACGCTAACCCGGCTCGACATACTCCGGTTTCTTCACGGGATCCTCGCGGTCGCGGCGGTCGCCGTCTTCGCCGCGTCCGTGGTTCTCTCGGTGGCGTCGTTTTTCGATTACGTGTCGGTGTATAGATCCTCGCAAAAGGCCAAGGCCGCGGAATAGCGACAGGGCCTTACTCTTGCCTGGCCTTGGCTTGGTCCATTTTTTGATAGAGCTCGGCTATCCTGGCCAGTTCCTTGATTGAACCGGCGTGAATCCTGCCGTCTTTTACCTGGACGTTTTTGTCCTTTTCCTGCATCTCGCCCATCAGTATAAAGCCTTCCTTTTCGGCGAACCCCAACATGCGTACCAGATCGTCCCATTTTAAGTCAAAGACGTGGGGGGACTGGCTGTCAAGGTTGGCCCAGCTTTTTTCCAGGTGGATAAGAAGGATCCCGTATATCCTGCCCAAGGGGTTGGGGACAAGGGCATTTTCCAACTGCCTGTGGGCAAACCATATCCTGCCGGCAAGAAGGGTGGTAATCTTGGAAACAAGCTGGGGCTGTTCCCTAATCAGAAGCTCGAAATTGGCCTTGTTTACCGCCATTACCGCGCAGTCCTCGACGACCACGGCGCTGGCGGCCCTGGGCTTGTCGTCCAACAGAGCCATCTCGCCCAGTATGTCCCCGGCCTTGAAGATCCCCAGCAACACTTCCTCGTCGTCCACAATTCTTGCGACCCTTACGGAACCGCTTTGGATGACAAAAAGCTCGTTCCCCGGCTCGCCCTCGACGAAAAGCATGTCGCCCTCGCGGTAGGCCCGGTTCAAGTCGCCCTTTTCGTGGCCCGCCCCGGCCTTCCCGGCGAGGTCCGCAAGCTGCTTAAGCCGGCCGGTTGCGGCGGCAAGCTTTTCCCCATCCGGATAATACTTTAGGTAGTTGCCGTAGGCATGGAAAGCCTGGCCGTGCAGCTTCCGCCTAAAATAATACTCCGCCGCGTCAAAAAGGCGGAAGGACCCTTCCTTTACCGGTTTTTCCCCGTCCCTTTGAATAACCTTTGTAAGGGCCTCGTCCAGAACCCGCAGACGGCCGGAAAGCTGCATGATTATCTTGGCGGCGACCTGGGCGTTTTTTTGGATAAGCGATATGTACTGCTGCGGGCGAACGGTAATAAGGGTAACGTCGGTCAGTGCCACGGCGCTTTCGATATGGCTGTGGGAGGACATGGCGGAAACCACCCCAAAGAAGTCCCCCGGCACGAGCACCTCGTCCCCATCGTCCTTGAGCCTTCCGGATACCTTTACCTGTCCCTGCCGGATAATAAAAAAACAGTCGGCCTTCTGGATGCTCTCGACCGCCGTTATATAGGCGTCCTTCCTGTAGTTCGCGATGCCAAATTGAAACTGGTCAGACACGGGTTCGCTCCTTGTGTAATTATATCAGCTTTGCATGGCCCGAGTACAGGGGGCGTTTCATTCATAATTGCGTCGGGAGGCGACCAGGCGGGAAAAGTCGTTGATGTTTTTGACCACCATGCGGTTTTGGTACACGCTTATGCGGCGCTGGGTAACGTAATAGTCAAGCACGGCCTTCGTTTCCACAAGGTTCAGGCCCGCCCAATGGGCGACGTCCTCGACGCCAATCTTGAATTCGCGTGAATAGTCGCCGGTCTTGTCGTGGGAGGCGTTCATGGTCTCGTCGAGCATCAGGAACACGTCGGCGATTTTTGTATGGGAATCGGACAGGGTAAGAATCATGGCGCGCCGTTTCGCGTTGTGGATACGCTTGGCCAGGACCTTCAGCAGTTTCACGGAAACCTGCGAGTGGCTGCGCATCAGAACCTCGAAATTCTCCCCCGTAAATTCAAGCAGGGTTACCTCGTTGACGGCAATGGCGCTGGCGGTGCGCGGCGACTTGTCCAAAATCGCCATCTCGCCGAATATTTCCGGCTGGCGCAGGACGTCAAGGGTCTTCTCGTACTGTCCGGTGTTCTTTACCACTTTGACGTCCCCGGACAGGATAAGGAAAAAGGTGTTTCCGGGCTCGAACTCGGAAAAAATAATCTCGCCGGGCCTGAAGCCCCGCGAAAACTTGGCCAGAAAATCGGCATCCATCTGCAGGACGCCGTCGCCGATAACGGATTCCCCGGGCGGCGCCATGCCGGCGGGCCTGTTGCCCGGGCCGTCGGATCCCGGGCTTTTGCCCAGGGTTCGAAGGTTGTCCCCGGCCTCCTCCGAATTTTCCTCGCCGGGGTACAGCTCAAGGTAGCGCCTGAAAATATACCTTGCCTGGGAATGGCGGCCCTGCTTCATGTACCTTTCGCCGATCTCGAACAGCCCGTAGTCCGGCTTTACGTACTGCGTCTTGGTGATGCTGGAAATATGGGCGTGAACCCGCCGCAACTGGCCGGAAAACACCTTGATCATCTTCATGACGATTCTGTCGTTCGACAGCAGCAGCAGCTCGAACTCGGAAAGCGAAAACGCCAGGACGACCGCGGCTTTCTTTGCAAGGGCGTTTTCCTCGCGGGGGAACCGCCCGAGCACCGGTTTTAGCCCGAAGAATTCCCCGGGCTCGACGACGTCGGACGTTTCCTCGCCGGTTTCGATGTCCAGGTATTTAAGCCAGATCGTCCCCTTTTGCAGAAGAAATATCCTGTCCGCCTTGTCGCCGGTACAGTAAACCAGCGCGTTGGCGCCGAACTGGATTGATTTCGGCATAACCGGCTATTCCCCGCGAGCCAGCTCGAGATCCGGCTCGGGATCGAATGGGGGGTCAAAGGGCAGGTATCCTAGTATTTTCCTAAATCCGATTTTCCGCCGCACCCTGTCGTACAGCCCCTGGGGATCGCCCTTGACGAACATGCCGCGCCCGCCGACCTCGATCCGCGAATACCCGGGCGGAAGATCCCCCCCGAAAATGTCCAGGAACCGAAGCTCGCCGTAAATCGGCCTGCCGGCCAGGACAAGCAGCTCTATGTCCCCCATCGAGGCGTTGACGAGGTTCTCGTAGGGGTTGTCGTGGCCCGTTTTCAGCACCAGGACGTCGCCGAGCTTGCCCTCGTCCAGCGTCCCCACGCGATCGCCCATCCAGAAGGCCCTGGCCGCGTTGCACGTCACCATCTCGAACAGTTTTACGGGGGAAAGATCCTCGCCGTACATCCTGCGGTACAGTTCCCTGCCGTATTTAAGCTCGGCAAGCAGGTTTTCCGATCCGGTCGCCGAGGAATCCGTCCCCAGGGTCACGTTTACCCCGGCCTTGATCATCTTGCGGATTTTCGCGGTCACGTTGAACATGAACATGTTCGAGCGGGGGCACCAGGCGACGCTGGCCTTTGCCTTCGCCAGTTTCTTGATGTCCTTGTCGCTAATGGCTATGCAGTGCACAAGCAGGCAGTGGCTGTCCAGGCTCCCGAAGTTTTCGAGCACCTGGACGCCGTGCATCGCCTCCCACTCGAAACCCTCGCACAGGTGCGTAATAAAAGGCCAGCCGTTCTTGACGGCCCGCTTGTGCTCCAGCTCCACCCCGTCGCCCCAGTCAAGATCGTAAGAGGAGCACTCGTGGGAAAGGCAGTACTCGGAAATCGCCCTGATCGGCAGGTTCGGCAGGTGCTTCTCGTTCATCTCGTGGGGGAAATGGTCGTTGACGGTGGTCACGCCGGAAAAAAGGCACTTGTACCCGGCAAGGGCGTAAAGCTCCTCGCGGTCAAGCTTGGATCGTTCCTTGTACGTTTCCGAGGCCTTGAAATCACCGTCCCAGGGCAGCCAGGTAAGATAGAAGGTTCCGGGCTTGGGGCCCACGGACGGAAGGTAGGCGCCCTGCAAATGGTCGTGGGTATTGATCAGCGAGGGGTAAACGCACGATTTTTTCCCCAGATCTATGGAGACGGCACCCTGCCTGGAAACAATCCGCTCCCCCTGGATGCTTAGGCTGCCGACTTTCGCTTTTTTTCCGTGGGAGACGACCGTCCCCCCAACTAACGTATAATCCACTCAGGTCCATCCTTAAAACAATCCGCCCCAGTCTGCCTCATTTTACGGCAACAGGGCACGGATATCAATGCCGTTTTCCCGGCGCTCTTACCGCTTGGCCTTCCCCCTGGCGTCGATTTTCCGAAACAACTCGGCCCGCATGGCCACCTCGTGAATCGAGTAAACGTGAACCCTGCCGTCCTTTACCTGGACGTTTTTGTCCTCGTGCAACTGCCCCATCAGCACGTAGCCCTCCTTTTCGTTAAGGCCGAGCGTGTTGACCATGTCGTCCCACCTGACGTCGAAGGTATGGGGATCCGTGCTTTCAAGGGCAAGCCGGCTTTTTTCCAGCAGGGTAAGCATGACCGAGTATATCCTGCCCAGGGGATTGTCGATGTGGACTGCCTCCAACTGCTTGAACGTTGACCATATCCTGCCAGAGAGCAGCGTGGTAAGCCTGGAAATAAGCTGGGGCTGGTTCGTAATCAGCGCGTCGAAGTTGGCCTTGTTCGCCGCCATCACCGTGGAGTCCTCGTTGGCCACGGCGCTGGCGGCCCTGGGCTTGCCTTCCAGAAGGGCCATCTCGCCGAATATGTCCCCCTCCTTCAGCGTCCCCAGAAGAACCTCCTTGCCGTCGATGATTTTGCAGATCTTTACGGAACCGGTCTGGACCACGAAAAACTCGTCCCCGGGCTCCCCCTCGGCGAAAATCATGTCGCCCTTGCCGTAGGACCTGTTCAGCTCGCCTTTGGCGTGGCTCGCCCCGGCGCCCCCCATGCGGCCCGCCAGTTTTTCCAGCCTGGTTTTGGCGGTGTCGACGTTTTTCCCATCGGGGCAGTGCGTTAGGTACTTGGTATAGGCGTAAAATGCATGGCCGTACTGTTTCTGCCGCGCGTAGTACTCCGCCACGTCAAAAAGGCGGGAGGGGGTTTCCCTTGCCGCCAGCGTCTCGTCCTTTTGGGTGAGCTTTTCAAGGGCCCCGTTCAGGAACCTTAGCTGCCCGGAAAGCTGCATTAGTATCTTCGTGGCGATCTGGGCGTTCCTCTGGATAAGCGACACGTACTGCCGCGCCTGGACGACGATAAGCGTGACGTCGGTCAGGGCGACGGCGTTCTCGATGTGCCTGGAAGAGGACATCGCGGAGGCGACCGCGAAGAAATCCCCGGGCACAAGGATCTCGTCCTTGTCGCCCGCAATCGAAAATTCCCTGGAGATCTGCACCTTGCCTTGCCGGATAATAAAAAAGCAGTCCGCCACGCGCCTGCCCGCGACCGTTATGTACGAGTCCTTTCCGTAATTCGCGATCGTCCATTCGGCTTGGTCGGGCACGGCACTCTCCTTGGGTTATAGCATATCACCATTTGGCGAAAATTGCAACCACAAAGCGGGCGTTTGCCGGCGAACTCCACAGGGAAGGCCCCGTTATGCTACACTCTGGGGAATGATTGACCTGCACACCCACTCGACGGCCTCGGACGGGGACCTTAGTCCCCCGGATTTGGTCAAGACGGCAAAAAAAAGAGGGGTCGGCGTCCTGGCGCTGACCGACCACGACACCCTGGGGGGGCTGGGGCCCGCGGCGGAGGAGGCCAAAGCCCAGGGAGTCGGTTTCGTCCCAGGGATCGAGATCAGCATAAGCTGGAGCGGCGACGGAAGCGTCTCCGGGCTCGGCCCCGGAGGCGAGATGCACCTTCTGGGTCTGGGCCTGCACTCCCCGAGCCCCGCCTTTCTGGAGGCGATCGACGGGCTTTCCAGGCGCAGGGAGGCAAGGAACCGCGAAATCCTGGAACGGATGCACGAGCTAAGCATCGACGCGACCTGGGACGAGATCCGGGGCCTCTCCGGGGGGCATTCCATAGGCCGGCCGCACTTCGCGGCCCTGCTTATCCGCAGGAAAATCGTAAGGAACCAGGAACAGGCATTCGCCCGCTACCTAAGCAGGGGAAAGCCCCTGTACGTGCCCAAGGTTGGCCTGGGCTTCGACGAGGCGGCCGCCCTGATCCGCGAGTCTGGCGGGATCCCGGTCCTGGCCCACCCGATGTCGCTTTTCGTGGCCTGGGGCCGCCTGCCCGATTTGGTAAAGGCCCTAAAGGATCGCGGCCTTATGGGCCTGGAGGCCTGGCACCCGACCACAAAACCAAAGTCCTGCCGCCGCCTGGAGGAGCTGGCCGGGATCCTCGGCCTGCACGTAACCGAGGGAAGCGACTTCCACGGAAACGCCTGGCCTGACCGGAAGCTGGGCTGCTCCAACAAGGGCAGGGAAATCAGCGCGGCCCTGCTAGAGGGGCTGCCCGGGCTGGCGCGCTGAACCCGCTTATTTTTCCAGCAGGAACAGGTACTCCTCGACGTGCGTCCCGCGCCCGGCCAGGTTCCTGCTGCCCCGGAAGGCGTTGTACCTTGTCTCCATGATCTCGACCCTGCCCATTTTTTCCAGCATGTCCCTCATCCGCCCCATGCCTATGAACCCCTCCGAGTTGAACGAAACCAGCACGTACTTTGACTTGACGTTGGCGACAAGATCGGCCAGCGAGTCCAGGGCCCTGTGCCCCTTGTTGTAGTCCGAACGGTTCCAGTTTTCGGGGATGCCGGAAACCGCGCTTACCCTTTCGGGACGCCGGTAATCGTGTATCAGGTTGAGCATGAAGTAATTGGATCCATAGGGGTGCTGGTTGTACGGGGGATCCAGGTAGGCTATGTCCACCTCTGGCGCGGTATCGATAACCCTGTTCGCGTCCCCGCCCAGGACCAAGGTCTCGCAGTCAAAGTTGCTGAATACCGGGAACGGCAGGTGTATGTCCCCGGTAATCCTGTCCAGGGCGTCCCGGCTCCTTCCGCCGAACTGCCCGACGCCGGTGGACTTGTCCTTGTAAAAACCCTTGAAGACCCCGGCCGTGTTTACGTGTATCGACGCCTCCGACAGCAGGGGCGCCAGGAAATATTTCCTGGCCGGCGCCGGAAGCCCGTCTATCGCCTGCCGAACGGTGTCGATGTACATGGCGTTTCTTGTCGTGTAAAAAACCCGCTCGCCGGGTTTTATGTCCCCGTCGTCGTCCGGGGCGTACAGCTCGGAAATCATTCCCCCGGCCAGCCCCGCGTCCGCCCGGCGGGCAAGCCAGGCATGGTATTCCCTCAACAGGGCAAGGTCGAGCCCGCTCTCGTTTGACAGGTAGCACCCGTTTATCGTCGCCGAATATTTTTCAAGATCGTTGACGACAAGCAGTTCCGAAAACCGCTTGCAGTACCTGGCGACAATGCCCGAACCGCTGAACACGTCGAAGACCCTAAGCTTGGCCTTGCCCGTCCTGCGCCGGACTTTCTCGATGCCCTCGCCGATAAAGTCCAGCAGGGCGCGCTTGTTGCCAATGTAGGTAATGAGTTGCCGGCTAAGGTATTCCTTTTTCTCGTCCATGGCGCGACTTTAGGCTAGCACGAAACCCCGCGTCGATTAAAGAAGCCGGCCATTCCGCGCCATGGCAAGCCAAGGGAGGAGTGGGAACACAAAAAAAGCGACGACAACCACAAAGGAGGCCGTGGTTGCCGTCGCTGACTGAAAGCCGTCTTTCGCAAGACGCGCCAAGTCTGACTGAAAAGGCCGCCTTATTCCTCTTGTCTGAATAAGGCGGTTCGAAGGGCGGCCGTTCGATGCCATGGGTTCATGCGCACCATCATGACCGGCACTCTCGTGCCGCCGCCAACAGTTAGGAACATGCTTCCTGCTCAACAGTGCCAGGAATACCGTGCTGCGGAGCAACACCAGATGGGGTAACAACACGAGGATGCCTTGCAGGGTAACCAGTTATGGGCTCCCATTGGCCAGCGCTGGAATTCCTGGGCCAGATTGTGTACAACTGATTATTTGGCGTGCGCGCAGTACCTTCCCAATGACCGCGGAAATCAACCTGATGAAAGTCCGCGCCGTTATTGTTGGTATCGGTAAGCGCGCGACGGCGGGGGCCTTGCGGCTGGGACGTTGAAGCGAACGCGGCTTCGCTGACCGTACTATTGCCAGCGCCGAGCAAGTCAACATGGTAAGCATCGGGCCACGAAGCTGGATCCGTGAAAGGACTACGATGGGTCATAAGGGCTACCGACCACTGATTTGCGCTTACGTTAAAATTAAAATCAGCGCTCTGATCCGCCGTAGGAAGATCGGCCCTGAAAACAGGGTTAGTGTCAGTCGTACTCACAACAAGGAACGAACTTCTGGCGGGGATCTTCCCGGTCAGCTCTATGACATAGTTCCAAGTAGTGGCAGGGGCAGTGGCAGTACCAGTGCCAGCACCGATATGCAGATAATAGCCCGCCAAATCGATGGGCTCCTCAGTAAGATTGAACAGTTCCACCAGCGAATTCGGGAATCCACCGCCGCCGCCGTTATTATTGCCGCTCCTGTTCGCCTGCAGAATAATTATTCTTTCTGCAAGAGGCGCATTCGGCGACGGGGAGGAGGGAGACACAGGCGGCTGCCAGTTCGGTTCCGGGAACGTCGGCGTCCACTCGCCGGCGGCAAGGTTCCGCGGCCTGAACACCGGTATCTGGTCGTCGGCAACGGCGCCCCCGCGAGCCTGCCAGTCAATGCCCCGGAAGTCGTTGAAATTGTTGGTGGCGTCATCAAGGCTCGTGCGGCGAATGCTCGTCTGGTTGGAGATTCGGTATGCCGGAGCGCCCTTGGCGCCGTGTATTATGTCACTGTCTTCTGTCCGCTCGTTGACGACCCCAAGCATGTCGATAAGGCCAGCGGCAGTTTTCTCCCCCACGGTTGCGTCGGAAGACCCAGTAGCCGGCATAAAGGTACGCAGATCGACAGACCCGTCGTGGCTCATGTCCGACGGGTTGTGGACGGTCAGCGGCATAGTGCCTTCCATCAACGCCAGCCTGAAGGCACGGTTGTTAAGTTGGAAATCAGGCAGGAGCATGTCCGCGTCCCCATCGGAAAGCTGTAAGCGCGAACCCTGACCCGCAACAGCGCCCAGAATAAGGAACGAGTGGCCGGCAGGGATGTTTCCGTTCAGGGGGATTACGTTCCAGGTATTGCCTTGCCCAATCGCATATTGCAGGGAAAGACCACCCAAATTGATAGTGGCATCGGAACGGTTGTACAATTCGACAAAGGTGCGGTGGGCGTTTCCACCAGTGGATTGAACCGCGGCGGCCTGCAGGATAATCAGGTCGCCGGCATGTTGGCTCTTGTCCCCAGGCTCGGTGGGCGGCTCGAACCCGCGAACGTTAACGGCAACGCTGGCCGTGCGCCCGGCCGCAGTGGTGGCGGTGATTGTCGCCGTGCCGGCGGCGACCGCCGTTACTAGGCCACCATTGCTAACAGTGGCATATTCGGGCGAGCTTGAACTCCAGGTTGCGTTCTGGTAGTACGCGGTGCCGGGGATTATACGCACGCTCAACTGCACGCTGTGCTGGGCACCGTCTTCCCCGTGCGGGTATACCCACAGATCAAAACTGGCCTGGGCGGGCTGGCCGTTATGGAAAATGGAAATATCGGCAATATCCCCCCCGCTGACGTTGTCGCATCCGACAAAAACCATTGCCAGTAAAGCCAAGCTGACCAAGGCAAGGCTGCCCACTGTCAATTTTTCTCGCATAAAATTTCCTCCAAAAGTTTGTTTCAGGGGATCGACCCCTCTTAAGATGCGGCCAGTGTAAACGGGACGCATGGGACTGTACACAGGAATCCGCATGTTTGACGTAATTCTAACAAACATTTAACGCCCGAAAAACGCCTCACCGCAGGAACCCGTCCATCCAAATTACGCGCTGGTGGAACCAGTTGTTCAGGTACTCCACCTGCCCCCTCCATGTCGGTATGGCGACAATCGAGGACGGCGTGCGGAAGGTCGCGCGGCCCAGTTTCTCGTCCCAGCGCTCGAAGTTGCGCTCGAAGCAGTCCTGGTAACTTACCGCCACGCGCTCCAGTTCCCCAAGCATTTCCTGCACCTCGTTGTCCCTTATTTGGTTCCACCGCGCCCGGACTTCCGCCCTAAACCAGCCTTTGCCCATAAGGTAGCGCAGCCACAGGTTGTCAACGGCGGCCCACGCGCCCGTGGGGCCGGGGTTCCAGCCCGGCCGGCCGCCGCCCGAGGAAGCGCCGGCGCTTTGGTCAAAGTCCCACATCGGGCCGGCGAACAGCTTGGGCCTGGTCGCCCCGGTGCTGTGCGTCCAGTCGTCGGTGTTCGGCACCTGCCTAATCTGGAAGCGGACGCTCGACACCGCCACGTCGTGGTTCTTGAAAAACTCGTGCATCAGGTAGAAATCGACGAAAGAGGGAACGTCGATTATGCGCCGGACGGCCGCCTCGTCAAAGCCGGTCAGCAGGCCCTCCATCCGTATGGTTTGCTCGACCAGGTTCACGAAGTCCCGGACAAACGCCCAGCCGCTTTGTGGGGTCGTGCCGTCCCGCCATCCGGTGTTGTTCGCCGTAGTCCCCCTCATAAAGCCCGCGGTTTCGGGAAAGGCGATCTCAAACGGAATGCCCTGGTTCGTCCAAAAAAACTGCTCGAAATTGTTGCTGACATGGCCGCCGACGGTGGCGGCGCCTGGGGTCGGCTCGGGAATGCGCCAGCTTCCAACCTGGTTTTCGGTGACAAGGGCCTCCCCCCAGAAGCCTGTCGGCACGGTGTCGTTGTGGCGGCACCATTCAATAAGGTACTCCGCCAGGTGGGGGGCGGCGTTCGACCTCTGGTTGCTAAGCCCGATGCGCGTGTTGTCGATCTGGTCGCTGAACAGGTAAAGGCCGCGGTATTCGCCGGCCATGTACAGGTGCACCATGCGGCGCATGGGCGTAAAGAACATGGGGACGGGGCTGTGGCGGCTGCGATCCAGCGACTCGCTCAGAAAGTACGCAAGGTATGTCCGCATAAGGGTGTAGTCAAGGGCGTTGGCGATCAGCGTCCAGTTGGCCGCCGAGTACTCGCTGCCAAATATGTGTCTGGCGGCGGAAAGCCTGATCCGCAAGGGGCGTTTGACGAAATAGCGCCAGGTGGAATTGCCCCGGCTGCGCACCTCCGCGTTTGGGACGACAAAGTCGTATCCCCCCGAGCCGAGCAGGGCGACGCTTGAGTTGGGGCCGGGCGGCCACACGTTGATCGACGTGCCGTCCGGACGGTAGCGAACCTCGAACCCGCCGTGCTCGTAGGCGGGAACGGAAAGGAACAGCGACGGGAAAATCCCCCGGGCCACCGGGCGCGTCCAGCCGATGCCGTTAACGCAGTCGGCTCCGTTGGAAACGGGAACGTCGCAGGAAAGAACCGTTCCCACGAAAACTAAAACCGAAAACAGAACCATCGCCGGCCTGCCTATTCGCGACACGAGCTTCATATCATTCCTCCAAAAATTGTTGGCGATTTAGAGCGAATATTCCAGGAAGAGGGGGACGGTCAGGACGCCCCTTTCCCGAATGCCGTTGACCTCCGTGGGGAACCTGTAGGCGACGCCGCCCCTCGCCCTAAAGCCGCCGGGAAAACCGTGCTGCATCGAAAGGCCCAGGCCAAAACGGATCCCGCCGTCCCCGACCACCGTCGTGTTTTCGGTCACGGTCCTTGTCGTTTCGCCTATAAACTCGAAGCCGGCGTTCAGGATTACCCTGGACGCGCCGAAGCCAAACGACGGCCAAAGATGCGCGTTCACAATCGGCGCGAAGGAAAGGGTTCCCAGGGTGCCGCCGTTTTCGCCGCTCACGTTTCGCTCGCCGCCAAACCAGGTATCCACGCGCCCGGAGATCTCCAGATCGCCAATGCTGTACCGCGCCCCAAGCGACGCCCGGAACGGCGACTGCCAGGTCTCGGTGATGCCCGGGAAAGACTCCCTGACGGGAAGCGGCGCCTTGCCGCCCAGATCCAGAACCAGGCCCTCGACGCCAGTAAAGGCGAAGGCCGCCTCGACGCGCGGGGCGACGATGGCCCCGGGCAGTATGTCCAGCTCGCCGGCGTCCGGATCGATGGCCGGGGATCCGGGGATCACCCCGATATACTGCACCCTAACCAAGCCGATGCCCGGTATGGCATACCCGGCCGCAACGTGCACGTTGCGCCACATGTCGCCGTTTCCGAAACGGCTTTCCCAGGGAACGAAACTAAGGGTGGGGAAATAGGGTCGGTGGTGCTGGGGGCGGTAGCCCGGTTCGGTTCCCAGGGGGCGGTCGTAGTTGTGACCCTCCAGGACAAGGGGGCTAAGGTTGTTGAGCAGGGCGGTAAAAAGCAGGCCCTCGACCGGGGAAAGGCTAAACATCAAGCCGCCGCGCGCCCTGACGCGGTTAAAGATCGCGTCCTGGTCCTGCATAAGTACGGTAAAGGAATGCATGTCGTCGTGGCCGATCCTTCCGCGCAGGCGGTCGTCGTCAAAGCGACCCATGTCGATCCGCAGCCACCCAAGCGGGCTCCACCATGCCTGCAAAAAGTTTTCCACGCCGACGGAGGCATGGCCCTGGGCCTGGAGCCGCAGCCTTAACCCGGCCCCCGTACTAACCGCGCGAGCGTCAAGCCTTATCCTTGGCCCCGCCGTGCCGTCGAGCCGCCCCAGGCCGGCGCCCATTAACGGGCCGTACCTTACGACGGTGCCGTCCGGGTATTCGACCTCGACCCCCTGGATAAACTGGAACGGAATGGCGGCCATGTCGGCGGATAGGCCTATGGTCACCTGCGCGTAAAGCGTTGTCGTTGCCGCAAGCGCAAGCGCCGCAAAAATTATCTTCGTTTTCNCCTGTTGTTTTCTCCGTATACGCAAGCCGCAGACAAGTTTTGCCCTGGACAGGGCATGGGTAACCATAATTTTTTGGAAACGATGCGGCAAGCGGCTTTACGGATTTTTAACAATTCGCGACAACTTCTAACAATGCCGGCGTTTTTCTAACACGTCGCGCCGATGACGGGTTTGTGCAGGCGAGGCAACCGTCGCCTCGCCTGCGGCACTAGGCGTTCCCCTAGAGCAACTCAAACTTATCCTTCGGGACCGAGCACAGGGGACAGACAAAACCCCCGGGCAGATCCCCAACGTGCCGATAGCCGCAGACGGTGCAACGATACATCCGGGCGTCGGAAAGGGGTTTTTCCACGATACCCTTTGGACCCAAGTCCTTGCTGCGGTCATAGTACGACGTATGCAGCAATCGCTCGGCGATCGGGCTTAATGGTTTTTCATAATGCCGCACGTACGCCGCCCTAATGTCGAGGTTCTCGTGGCTAAAACGAAGCTGCATGTCGCCGTCCTTTTTGTAAAGCGCGGCTATGCGGGCCTTGCGGATGTCATCGGACATCGGCACCTCGGTTTTGGGTTGTCCGCCGCCGCCGATACAGCCGCCCCTGCAGTTCATTACCTCGATAAAATCGTACTCGCGCTTGCCCGCCGCCACGTCCTCCAGCACCGGCCTTGCGTTGTCCATGCCGTGGACGACCGCCACGCGAACGGGCATTCCGGCAATGTTTATCGTCGCGCTTCGAATGCCGTCCATTCCGCGAACGGCCTGCAGATCCAGGTATTCCCCGCCGGGGTTTTTGCCGGCCAAAAAGTAATAGGCGCTTCGAGCCGCCGCCTCCATTACGCCGCCGGTATTGCCGAAAATAACGCCCGCCCCGGAGGCCGCGCCCATTATCTGATCGTAGTCGCCGTCCTGCAGAGCCCGAAAGTCAACGCCCTCCTCCTTAAGCCATTTCGCCAGTTCCCTTGTCGTAATGACATGGTCCATGTCCCGCATTCCGGGAATATCCGCCTCCCTTGACGCGGCGTCCATTTCCCCCCTGAGTATCTCGAACTTCTTGGCCGTGCAGGGCGTAACCGCCACGTTTACGATTTGCCTAGGATCAATCCCATGGTACTTAGCGAAATAGGTTTTGACCGTAGGGCCCTGCATACCGATCGGGCTTTTGGCGGAGGAAACGTGCGGCAACAAATTTGGATAAAACGTTTCCACAAATTTTATCCAGGACGGACAGCAGCTCGTAAACTGCGGCAGCGGTTTTGTCTTGCCGACAATCCGCTCGACCAGCTCGGAGGCTTCCTCCATTATCGTCAGGTCGGCGGCGAAGTTGGTGTCCAGCACGTAATCCGCGCCCAGCTCCCACAGGGCCGCGACCATCTTTCCCTCGACAAAGGCGCCCGCCTCGAGCCCAAACGCCTCGCCAAGGGCGGCCCTGACCGAAGGGGACGTGTTGAAGATTACAATCTTGTCGGGATCATTAAGGGCTTTTCTGACGTTGCCATAGTCGTACCTTTCGGTAATCGAGCCCACCGGACACACGTTGGCGCACTGCCCGCAATGGATGCAAATCGGAACGTCACCCGTACTTTCCAAATCGTAAAGCCTGCCGACCACGATGTCCGACTCGCACACGCGCCTGCACGCGCCGCATTTTACGCAAAGCCCCTCGTCCCGCATTATCGCGGGATTGTCGGCGTCTATGGGGATGCGAATTTCCGTGAATTGATGGGCGCTCAATAGGTTATCCTCCTGGTTTAATTGAAAATGATTCCCATTTTATATTGGGCGCATGGCCTGTCAATCGAGAAAATCCCGCCCAATGGTTATTCCTACAGGATATTTGCGTTATCTATCGACAAGCCGCAAAAGGCGGACACGGCGGCCTTGGCCGGACGGATATTCCTTTTTTCCACCCATGATGCTAATCTGGGTTGCATGAGGGCCTACCACGACCTAGTAGAGAAGATCCTGGCGGAGGGCTTCCGCAAGGCCAACCGCACCGGAACCGACGCGCTTACCATTGCCGGGGCGATGTTCGAACACGACATGGCGGAGGGCTTCCCCCTGCTTACCACCAAGAAAGTCCCCTTTGGGCTGGTGGCCTCGGAACTGGAGTT
>WQRP01000003.1 GCA_009786675.1 Treponema sp.
ACGCCATTCATCGGCTTCCCTGGCACCCGGGTTATAACACTGCGGATTGCTTGAGGGTGCTGGTCGATGCTGCGCTCATTGCCACAGGTGTACAACAAGGCTCTATCGTACCCCCTTGTTGCTGTTATGAAACCGCCATTAATGGTACCGACATAACGTTTGTGAGGGAATGGGACTGGTGGGACATAACGTTTCCAGGGGGGTGGAGTATCCCATGGCAATGGTGGGATTATGAGACAGTCGCAATCATTGGAAATTATTACATAGTGGGGATCTGGCAATTGCCACCAGTTGCCCCCCCTTGTGGATGTAATCCCTATCTATGTTGCTGTGACACCCCTCATTTTCCTTCCTGTCACTGTGGCAGTTATTGTTGGTGTTCTGAATACAATGGCTGGTGTATCTGGCCTGGCTGTAGTCCCTGCCGTTGTGACAATTGCTGGTGTGATAACCACTGTTTGTGTGGTAATGGATCTCCTGCGATAATTTTTGACGGAAACGGTTACTGGGGATCAACGCTTCCGGGATCGGTTGCAGCATGGCCCGGAGACTGGATACTGCTTCCGGTGTGGTACGCCGATAGACCGATAGACGGCTACTGGTTTGCGTTCCGAGGATGGAGCACCAATCCGGACGGCACTTTCCCGGAATTTATGCCGGGCGAAATGTTTCAGGTAATCGACGACGTAACATTGTACGCGGTCTGGTCCGAATATGGCTTTGTTTTTGATTTCGCTGACGGTACTGTTACAGGTTTTAGTGGCGGCAGTTCGATTGTGGTTATACCGCCCACGATCAATGGGGTGTGGGTATCTTCCATTGGGTATAGGGCGTTTGCGTGGAACCATCTAAGCTATGTCGTTATTCCCGAGGGCGTTACCTCCATCGGGATGGAGGCGTTTGCGGATAACTGGCTAAGTTGGGTAAGCATTCCTTGGGGTGTTACTCACATTGGAATGGGGGCGTTTGCGAATAACTGGTTAAACGGGATTAACATCCCCAGCAGCGTTACCCACATCGGGGCTGGGGCATTTGCGAACAATACGCTAACCTCAATATACATACCATACGGTGTAAATGTGGGGTATTATCCATGCTGCTGCGATGGCTGGGATTGGAGTTCGTACTGGAGAGCGCATGACACAATGGGCTTTTTCGGCAATTCCTTCCTTGCTTTCTACGAAGCCCATGGCAGACGGGGAGGCACGTACGAGCTTATTAACGACAGGTGGTTCAACAACGTCACTAGCTCATGGTGCTTTTACAGCGGCGGAAGGTTTCTGTTTGATAGTTCTGGCACTATCGTCGGCTTTACTACTGGCTGGAGCTCAACCATATTTATACCGTATGAAATCCATGGGATACCAGTAACTGGTATCGGGGCTGGAGCGTTTGCGCACAACGGGTTAACCAATGTTGTCATTCCTGGCAGCGTTACCTGGATTGGGCATGGAGCGTTTGCGGACAACAGGTTAACCGATGTCGTCATTCCAAGCAGCGTTACCCTGATTGAGGGTGGGGCGTTTGTAGGCAACAGCCTCACCGCAATAACCATGCCAGATAGTGTAAGTGTGGATCATTTTATTCGCATCGTGTGCTGTTGTTATTTTGGCTGGGAGTTCCCGCCTTGGTGGAGTTGGAGTATCTTTCTTCCATCCATGGGCATCCACGGCGAATCCTTCCTCGACTTCTACAACTCCACCGGCCAACGCGCGGGTACCTACCTATGGATCGAAGCAGAAAACCGGTGGATCCTCTACGGCGACTATGGCGAGGTCTTCGTCTTCGACATCCGGTTCACCGGCTTTGCCGACGGCGAGGCCGGCATAGGCTTTGACCAAAGCGTCAGCGTCCTGGATCCCGTCGCGCTGATTACCGTCGCCGGCGCCTTCGACCAGATCAGGTGGTTCTACGCCGGCCAGCCGGTGGCGGGCGCGGGAATCGTGCAGGGCGACCACGGCGAGACGTTCGACTTTGCCCGGCTGCACGGCAACCGGATAGGCCCGCATTTCGTTACCGTCGAGGTGCGCCGGGGCGGCAGATGGTACAACAGCCAAATCCGCATAAACGTGACAATGTAAGGGGGAAACATGAAAAACGCGCAGACGACTTGCCCGGCGGCCGCCAAAAAAGGCCCCCGCGTGTTTAGGAATATCGCCCCAGCCCTGGCCGCGCTGTCGCTTGCCGTCGGCCTGCTGGCCGGGTGCCGCGACGCCCTGCAGCCGCAGAACGTCCCCGACCCCGTCCCCGAAAGCCCGGCGGAGACCGGCCGGGTTTCCCTTACCATAGGCCGGGGAATCGCGCGGGCCTTTCTCGCCGATATCCAGATAGACGGCTTCGACGACCTGGTTTTTTTCCTTTATTTTTCCCCCGGCTCCGGCAACCCCAACATGCCCTTTAACGTCCATATTTACGGGGGCACGTTCGAGGGCGACCTTGCCTCCGGTATCTGGAACCTTTACATAACCGCGTTTAGCCCGGCCGGCGGCGACGCCGTGGCGTGGTACGTCGCCCCCGCGCCTTTTACCGTGTCGCCCGGGCAAACCACGCATGTCGTCGTGGGTTACCTTGCCCCGGTTCCCTCCGGCCCCGGGCTGTTCAGTTGGAGCCTGGCCTTTTACCTGGGCGGCGACGCCTCGATGGCGCTAAGGAATCTGGACGGCGATATAATTTCGGACGACCTTCTTTACCTGGGCTTTTCCGAAAGCATTCCCCTGCCGGCCGGACAGTACCGCGCGTACCTTACCCTGCGCCACGGCGGCGACCAGGTAACGATTAGCAGAATCGTTAACATCTACGCCGGCATGACAAGCCGCTGGATCCAAACCTTTACGCCCGGCCACCTAAACCGGTCCTTCCTGGACCATTTCCTGGAATCGTGGGACGGATCGTCGTGGGACCTGTCCTGGGCTCAGCCCGGCCATTTCAACATCCTGCGCGCCGAGGAGGGAATCGAGGGAGTGTACCCGTGGAACTTCGGGGAAGTTGTCGAATGGTTCAACGGCATACACCGGCTGCCCGGCCACCCCGGTTATGGCACCGCCGATTGCCTAAGAGCGCTGGTCGATGCCGCGCTTGTCGAAACCGGCGCGCGGGCTCTTTTCGCCGCCCCGGTCAACCTGAGCGGCGACCAGGTGGAAGAAGCCATTCGCGGCTATGCCCGGAACGGCACCGGCATTACGTTCCATTGGCCGGATTGGAACCTGGTTGTCGCGACGATAGGCGACCGGTACAGCGTGGAAATTTACGTTCAATTTCCAGCCCCCCGCGATAACCATTTAATCCACATCCAGGGCGGCACGTTCCAGATGGGCTATTGCCCCAGCGGCGAGGGTTTATGGTGCGGTTCACCCACACGCGCAGTAACGGTAAGCGGTTTCTATATGAGGCGCTTCCAGGTAACGCAGGGGGAATGGTACGACGTGATGGGGACGCGCCCCAGTTCGTTTACCGGCGAGACAAACTGGGACGGTGTTCCCGTGACGGGCGTAAACTGGCGGAACCTTCCGGTGGAAATCGTAAGCTGGTACGACGCGCTGGTGTTCAGCAACAGGCTGAGCATAATGCACGGTCTTACCCCCGCATACAGCATAGGCGGCAGTACAAACCCCAACGACTGGGGGTCAGTGCCGACTACATTATGGGATGCCGTTGGAATAGTTCCCGGATCCACCGGGTATCGACTGCCGACCGAGGCGCAGTGGGAGTTCGCTGCGCGTGGTGGGATTGTTTGTATGGGCAACTTCGTCTATTCGGGAAGTGACACCGTCGCCGATGTTGCGTGGATATGGGAAAACAGCGAAGGAAGAACGCATGAGGTGGGAACTAGGCAACCGAACGCCCTAGGCCTGTACGATATGAGCGGCAATGTGTGGGAGTGGATTTGGGACTGGTTTGGCACCTACCCGAGCATTGCGGAGACAGATCCGGTGGGCGCGTCCTCGGGATCCGAGCGCGTGCTTCGCGGCGGAAGCTGGGGTAGCTTGGACAGGGGCGCTCGTTCAGCGTATCGACACGGCGCCGACCCGGCTTACCGGAACTCCTTCCTTGGCTTCCGCCTTGTCCGCCCTTCAATCCCCGTTGACGATTTCGTCCGCGTCCATGGCGGCACGTTCCAGATGGGCTATTGCCCCAGCGGCCAACACGAAACGCCAATACGCGCGGTAACGGTAAGCGGCTTCTACATAAGCCGTTTCCAGGTAACACAGGGCGAGTGGTACGACGTGATGGGGACGCGCCCCAGTTGGTTTACCGGCGAGACAAACTTGGACGGTGTTCCCGTGACAGGCGTAAACTGGCGGAACCTTCCGGTTGAACGGGTAAGCTGGTACGACGCGCTTGTGTTCAGCAACAGGCTGAGTATTCAAAGAGGCTTGGAGCCCGCGTACAGAATAAGCGGCAGCACGAACCCCGGTGACTGGGGGACGCCGACTGCATCATGGGATGCCGTTGAAATAGTCCCCGGCTCCACCGGTTATCGACTGCCGACCGAGGCCCAGTGGGAGTTCGCCGCGCGCGGTGGGATAGTTTGCCAGGGCAACTTCGTCTTTTCGGGAAGCGACACCGTCGCCGATGTCGCATGGATCCCCGAGAACAGCGGAAGAAGAACGCACGAGGTAGGGACAAGGCAACCGAACGCCCTTGGCCTGTACGACATGAGCGGCAACATATTTGAGTGGGTCTGGGATTGGCTTGGCACGTATCCAGATATTGCAGAGACGGATCCCACAGGTGCAGTTTACGGCTACTATCGCGTGCATCGCGGCGGCTGCTGGTACGTTTCGTCCGTGTACGCTAGGTCGGCGCTTCGTCTCGGCTTTCATCCCGACGATCGGAGCAGCAACCTTGGCTTCCGTCTTGTACGTCCCTAAAGGCGCGGAGTGACAGTCACCGGGTTTTAAGCCCCTCCGCGCGTGGTGACTGGCACTTTTTTACTACTATTAGCGTCATTCTATCAGCCGACCTTACGGCGACTGCCCCCGCGCCTGTTTTGCAATCCCACGGAGGCGCGGAGTGCTGGCTCTTCGCTGGAAGGCTTTGTGTCTTGGCGGAACATACGCGGGGAATCACAGCCCGCGCCGTAACCAAAAACAGTTGCATCGAGTCTCGATTTTTGCTATAAGGAAAAGCTTGCCAAGCGCTTGCGGTCTCGCCCAACCGATTTCACGTTTGACGAGTTGGCCACGTTGCTCGGGTCTTTGGGGTATTCAATGGAACCGTCGGGGAAAACAAGCGGTTCTCGAGCGGCATTTTCAAACCAGGATGGGGACTACATCCGGTTACACAAGCCGCATCCCCGGAATATTCTGAAGATGTATCAGATAGACGATATTGTCGAAAACCTGACGGAGAGGGGCTTGTTATGAGTAACAAATACGGAAGCCATTTGCACTACAGGGGCTATACCGGAAGCGTCCGGTTTTCCGAAGAGGACGCTGTTTTCCATGGGAAAGTCGTCGGCATAAAAGCGCTAGTATCTTTTGAAGGCGACAGTGTTAGCGCCATTACCAACGATTTTCACAAAGCGGTGGACGGGTATTTGGAATTTTGCGCGGCCAATGGAAAAACGCCGGAAAAACCATACAAAGGTTCTTTTAATGTTCGTATCGGCGCGGATCTCCATCGCAAACTGGCCATGGCCGCGTCCACCCGCGGTGTCTCTTTGAACAGACTGGTTGAAGACGCCATCCGGCAACAGGTATAATCCCGGGGGAGGCGCGAAGGAGTAGGCGCGAAAGTGACAGGTTTCCGCGCAACGGTTCTGGCTTGCCTGTTCCAGTAAACGGCGTTCTGGTGATTTCCCTAATAAGTCCGCTTATTTTCTTGAACACCTTTAAATCGTCGGTTGCCCACGACTGATAGTCGGTTAAAGCGGATTCATGAAACAAGACTTTCATGGCAGGCTGTCAAGGAAAACCATGTTCCTGCCGGCGTTTATGTCCTGTACGGCTTTTAGCAGTTGCGGGTCTTCAAGCAGGTAGTCGGTTTCGTCCATTGCTTCCTGCACAAAAATTTCTATTCGTTTTTTGGGGTATGCCCGCTGCAGCACCTCAACAAACTGTGGGGTCAGCTCTTCCGTGTCAAGGGTGTAAGTGGAAAACATGTCTTTATGTTAGCGCAAAACCTCTTTTTTTGCAAAGCCGATCTTACGGCGACTGTCCCCGGTTTTGCCGAGCCGAAAGGGCTACTGGCTTAGCGACTGCAGCGCCTCCCTAATATTGGTAAGCTGGGTGTTAAGGCTCGCGATGTCCGCCTCCTGCCGCCTGTTTTGCTCCTCCAGTTCCCTAATCGCGTTGTCCCGCGCGCCAAGCTCCTGGCTAAGCGACGCGACCTGCGTCTGGCTTTCCTGCCGTATGGTTTCGGCGGCCTGCGTCTGCGTGGCCACCTGCGCGGCCAGGGTCGCGTTCTGGGACGTCAGTGTCGCGTTCGCCGACTGCAGCGAGCTTACCGAGCCCTGAAGCTGGGTGATGTGCTGCGCCGCCCCGGCGTCCCCGGCGACAAGCGCCTCCCTGGCCGATTCAAGCTCGGCTTCCAGCCTGGCGACCTCCCCCTCCAGCCTTGCCTCGGCCTCCCTGTCGGGGGGCAGCGCGCCGGCGATCATGGCCTGTTGGGCGACGCGGCTTTCCTCCAGCAGGGTTTCCAGGGCGTCGCTTGCCTGGACGTACAGATCCCTGCGCGCCTGGATTGCGCGCACCCCGTGAAACGCGGGGCTGTTTATGAATTCCCGCAGGGACGCTATGGTTTGCCCCGCCTCGTCGGCGCGGTTTTCCGCGACCTGCGCGTGGATGTTCGCGAAGAAGGCAGAGATCTGGGCCTCCACCGCGGCGGCCTGCGCCTGTTCCCTGGAAACCTGGGCAAGTTCCGCGCGGGCCGCGTCCAGATCGGCGGAATGCCTGTCGGCGACCGCGGTAATCTCGCGGACGCGAGCGTCAAGCTGGGCCTGCAGCATCGCCTCCCTGGAACGAGCCTCTTCCAGTATATGGGATCGCTCCTCCCGCGCCTGCGCCAGCGCCGCCAGGCGCTCCTCCTGCTGGGTCACCAGCTGTTCCCGGATGGCCTCCTGTTCCAGGGTCAGCACCTCGCTTCCGATAATTAGCTCCTGCAGCTGCGTCTCGACGTCGCCAAGCGAAAGGAGTATCATGTTGATCTCCGAATCCTTCGCCTCCAAAAGCGAGTTGGTTTCCCTGCGGATTTCGTCGATAAGGGCGCGTTCCATGTCGCTGAAGACCCTTGTACCCTCGCGCGCCTGTATGTTGGCCTCGCTCTGGAACGAGTAAAGCGCGAAAAAACCACCGGCAAGAACCGCCAGGGCGAAGACGTTGACCAGGACCGGGAAAAGCCCGCCGTTCTTTTTCGCCTTAAAGCGGCTCCCCGGGCTTCCGGCGGTTTCGGTTCCCGAGGAAAGGGCCCGGCGGTTTTTCTCGGCGATGCCGTTTATCTGTACCAGGATTTCCTGCTGTTCCTCGACGGAAATGCCGGAGCTTGCGTCTATGACTATCTCGGATCCGGCGTCCCGCGCGTCGGTTTTGTTGTTCGCTGTCATTTTTCCCCCTTAGTCTGTCGCCGGGTTCTGCCCGGCCTGTAGTCTTGCCTGCACCGCCCGGCGGATTTCCGAATCGTCAAGCAGGCTCGTAATGAACTGCATCCTGTCCAGAGGATCCTCGTAAGGGACGCTTCCCATGCCGATGGCCTCCTGCAGGGCCCCGATCTGTTCCTCTATCGCGGCCATGCGCTGCCTGGCCTCGCCGCCCCTTCTTTCGTCCCGCACCACCGCCTCCAGGGTTTCGGCGACCTGGGCCATGTCCCTTCTGGGCCGCCCGTCGCGTCCCCGGAAGGCGGGGGTTTCCAGGGCCTCGCGCAGCGATTCAATCGCCTCCTCGGCTTCCCCCGGGGTTTCGGCGCCGGCGACCCGCCTGCCGGCCCGCGTGGCCAGGCCGGCCAGCTGGCTTTCCTCCGCGTCGGCCCGTCTTTGCTCCCTGCGGGCCTCGGCCAGTTCGTCGCCGGCGTCCCCGCGCCCCCGTCCGCGTTCCCGTTCGGGATCCCCCCTGGCGGCGCGGGCGGCGCGGCGTTCCTCGCGGAGGGCCAGCAGCTCGGCTTCCTCGGCCTCGCGGCGTTCCTCCTCGGCGGCGCGCCGCCGGCCAGGTCGCGGTTCCTCCCGGGCGACGGCGTCGTCCGCGCGTTCGCGTTCGCGATCACGCCTGTTCCGGGGTTCCGTCCCTTCCTCCGCCGTGCGGGCGATTCGGTCCCTCGCGCGGGTGTCGCGCCTGGCCTGCAGGTCCGCCTCGTCGGCGCGGGCCTCGTCCAGCACTCGGGATCTTTCCCCCCGCGCCAGGGCCAGCGCCGCGCGGCGCTCGTCCCTTTGGGCCCCAAGCCGTTCCCGGGCGGCCAGTTGCTCGGCGGTCAGGCCGTCGTGGGAAAGATCGCCCAGTTGCGTCTCGACGTCGGCCAGCGACGAAAGGATCGCGCTTATTTCCAGATCCCTTTCCGCCAGGCTGGCCACGGTCTCCCTGCGGATCTCCTCGATAAGCGCGCGCTCCGCCGGGTTGAAAACCCTTTCCCCCTCGCGGGCCCGGATCTCGACGTCGCCCTGCATGGCGTAAAGCGCGAAGAAGCCCCCCGCCAGCATTACCGCGGCGAAGGCGTTGGCCAGGATCGGGAAAAGGCTCCCGTTTTTTTTCGCCTTGAATCCCTTGGACAGATCCGTGGATCGGTTTTTCTCGGCGATGCCGTTTATCCGGTCCAGGATTTCCATTTGCTCTTCCCTGGAGATCTCCACCCCGGTGGCCTCGTCCAACGTCGCGCCCTCGTCTTTTTTTGCCGTGCTCATTTCTTCCCCACTTCCACCTTGGACACTTCCTTGACGGCCAGCCGGATGCCGCCGGCCTTTAGCCCCCGCACGCCGAACTTCTGGGACTTGAAGTCCTCGGTAAGTTTCTTTAGCCTGGGCTTCGGCACGTACCTTAGCGTGAACGTGAACCTTGTCCTTGTGTCGATGTGCAGGACCTTGGCCCCGTCCGGTACAAGGAAGTAGTCCTTGTTCATGATCCAGCCCTCTATGACGCAGCGCTTGATGCAGGCGAAGCCCGTTTCAGCTTCCTTGTAGATAATCGTAAAGACCGTCTTCGCCAGCAGTTCCTTGTCCGCGACGCCGATCCACCAGGCGTTCGCCCCTATAAACAATTTATCGGGAAGATCGGTTACCGAGTACATGCCGTTGTTGCGCAGGGCCAGCACCCGGTCGAAGGGCGAGACCTCGGCGATTTTCTCCCCGGCCACGTTGGTCCCCAGGTACCCGGTCTTTTTGTCGTACTTAAGCTCGACGTCGCGCTTGACGACCTCCTTGACGTCCACCTTGTCGAAGGCGCCGACCTTAGTCCGCCGCGCCCCCCGCCCGATCTCCTCGTTGGCCTCGATCTTGGCGATGATCCCCTGCAGGTAGCCGATGGAGTAGGCGACGATGCTCTTTAGGTGCGCGTTGATCTCCTTGACGCGGGCCTTTATCTGGTCCATCTCGTCGCGGGCCTTGTTTATGTCGTAAAGCGATATCCGGCGAATCGGGATCCGCAGCAGATGCTCGACGTCGTCGGCGCTTACGCCCCTGGGCCCGACCTCCTTGGCGAAGGGCTCGAAGCCCCTGACCACCGCCTCGTGGACCCCCTTGGCGGTCTTCATCTTCTCGATGGCCTTGTAGATGCGCTCCTCGATAAAAATCCGTTCCAGGGTCCGCAGGTGCAGCTTGTTCAGAAGCTCCTTTTTTTCCAGCTCCAGTTCCCTGGTCAGGATTTTGACTAGCTGCTTCGCGTGGTGCCTGATCACCTCGGTGACGGTCATGACGGCCGGCAGTCCGTCCCTTATGACCAGAAGGTTCACCGAGATGGACTGCTCGCATTCGGTAAAGGCGAACAGCGCGTCGATGGTCTCCTCGGCGTAGACGCCCCGGGCCAGCTTGATCTCGATTTCGACCTTGTCCGTGGTAAAGTCGCTGATGCCCTGGATCTTCAGCCTGCCGGCCTTTGCCGCGCCCTCCACGCTGCCGATCAGGCTCTCGGTGGTCGCGCCGAAGGGCAGCTCGGTTATCAGTATGCGCTTGGGGTCGGAGGTGTCCAGCTTGGCCCGCACCAGAACCTTGCCGACGCCGTCCCGGTAGTCGGATACGTCCACCAGGCCGCCGGTTGGAAAGTCCGGGAACAGCTCGAACTTCTTGCTGGAAAGGCAGGCGATCTCGGCCTTAAGCACCTCGACGGCGTTGTGGGGCAGGATCCTGGTGGACATGCCGACGGCGATTCCCTCGGCGCCCATGACCAGCACCGCCGGGATTTTCGCGGGGAAAAGCACCGGCTCCCTGTTGCGCCCGTCGTAGGAGTCCGCCCACTCGGTAAGCTTGGGGTTGTAGAAGACGTCCTTGGCCAGGGGGCTCGACTTGCACTCGATGTAACGGGGGGCGGACGCGTTGTCCCCGGTAAGGATGTTGCCGAAGTTCCCCTGCCTGTCTATGAACAGTTCCTTGTTCGCGATGACCACCAGAGCCGGGCCTATGGACGCCTCGCCGTGGGGATGGTACTTCATGCACTCGCCGACGACGTTGGCCACCTTGTGGAACTTGCCGTCGTCCTTCTCGAAAAGGGTGTGCATGATCCGCCTTTGGACCGGCTTAAGGCCGTCCTCCAGATCCGGGATTGCCCTGTCCTTGATTACGTAGGACGCGTATTCCAGGAAGTTTCGGTCGAATAGGTTTTTTATGTACGCCACGTGCGTATTTTAGCAGTTTCCGCCCAAAATGTGGAGTGCTAAAACCGGATTGTGCGGGACACCCGGATCCCGTTCGCGCCGGGGACGAAGGAAACGCTCAGCAGCTCCGGATCGACCGTGAGTATCGTCCTGACGCTCCGCAGGTAACTAAAGGACCTGATTACGTTGAAGGCGGGCTGGATTCCCATGAGCACGATCCCGCCGATCAAAAGATTGTCGTTCGAGATCCCCATGCCGACAAGGGACAAGGCCAGCCCCGCCCCGGCGGCGACTGCCTGTACGGTGCCGCCGAGCGTGTCGTCCATGACTGTAAACGATCCAAGGCCGGGCACTATGTTCAGGAGCAGCGTCCCCCAGCGCTGGCCGTTCGTGAAAAGGTTCTTCGTCACCGCCTGGCCCAGCAAAAGGGCGATGATATTGTCGTTGGCGACGTAGGTCGAGTATTCCCGGACGGGGGCGGTTCCGCCGCGCACGTTGACCCCCCTGACCCTGAAACGGTAGAAGTCCATGAACGGCTCGAACGCGCCGGTGACGACCACGTCGGCGCCCAGCAGGATTCCAAGCGATCTGGCCATTGTGATGCTCAGTTCCGAGGCGGCCGGAAACGCGGTTCCCTGCCTAAGCAGGTTTAGCTGGCTTCGGCTCATCACCGTGAACTCGTCCTTGTCCTCGAACGCGATAATCATCGCGTCGATTAGGTAGTCCGCCATCATGGAGGTGCCGGCCTCGACGGACACCACGGCGATGGTGGATCCGCCCCTGAACCCGGGGGAAAGCTCCCCGGTGGCGTTTCTGATCGCGGTCTCCAGGCTTACCCTGGGGATGTACTCGGGGTGGTAGAAGTGCTGGGCGAGCGCCGTCTGTGCCCCGAGCGCCAGTGTTATCGCGGCCGTCGCGAGCAGGGTTTTTGTCATTGGTTTAGCAGGGCCTGCCTAAGATGGGTAAGCTGGTTTGTCAGGCTAGTGTTTGCCGTCCTAAGGGACGAGGCTTCCTGCCTCATGCTCTCGGCGATCCGCGTCTGCGCGCTTAGGCTTGCCTGCAGGTTTTCGACCTGGGAATTCAGGTTCGCGTTTGCGGAGTTCAGCGTCGCGTTGGTGGACTGCATCAGGCCAAGCTGGGAGTTCAGCGTGGCGTTTGTCGACTGCAGGGCGTTTGCCTGGGAGTTCAGCGTGGCGTTCGTCGACTGCAGGGCGTTTGCCTGGGAGTTCAGCGTGGCGTTCGTCGACTGCAGGGCGCTTACCTGGGAATTAAGCGTGGCGTTTGTCGACTGCAGGGCGCTTACCTGGGAGTTCAGCGTGGCGTTTGTCGACTGCAGGGCGCTTATCTGGGAGTTCAGCATGGCGTTTTCCGACTGCTGAAGGTGAGCGGCGATCTGCGCGGAGTCCGCCGCCGCAGGATCCATTATTCTGTCCCTTGCGGCAAGCTCCAGTTCAAGCCTGGCTATTTCCTGTTGCAGCCTCGCGTAGTGCGCCGCGTCCGGGGGCTCCGCTATTAAGGCGGGGGCTGCCTGCGGTGGCGGGGCGTAAGGCTCGGGGTGCGCCAAGTCTTGGGCCTGCGGCAAGGCATAAGCCTCCTGTTGCGCCACGACGGCCGGGGTCTCGTTGGCGAGTGCCTCGTGGGCGGCGTTCAGTGCCTGGTGGGCCTGGCGGTTTTCGTCGAGCAGCGTCCGCAGGGAATTTGCCGCCAGAAGATACAGATCCCTTCCCTGCGCGGCGTAGGATCCCCGGGCGTACAGGAATTCCCGCATCCCCTCTACGGTCAGTTCGGCCTCGGCGAAACTCCGCTCGCTAATCTGCCTGTGGGCGGTCTCTAGGAAGGCCGCCACCTGGTCATTCACCCTGGCGCCCCGTGCCTGGTCCCGCGCGAGCCTGGCCAGTTCCTCCCTGGCGGCGTCCAGCTCGGTTCTTGTCCATTCCGCCTCGCCCGGAAGGTACCTTTCCAAGTCCCGGACGCGCTCCTGGCGCATAAGCTCCTGGGCCAGCGCCTCGATCTCGCCTAGGAACGTCGCCTCGCGGGCGGCGGCCTCAAGCTGTTCCTGCAGCAGGGCCTCCTGGATACGGGTTTCGCGCTGGGCCTGCAGCATTAGTTCCTGGCTGCGGGACTCGTCCAGTATGCGGGAGCGCTCCCCCCGCAGAAACGCGATCCTTTCACGGTAATAGTCCCGGTCGGTTACGAGCCGTTCCTCGGTAACCAGCTGTTCCTGCGTCAGGATCTCGCCGGGGGCCAGGAGCTCGCGCAGCTGCGTCTCGACCGCGTTCAATAGCGCGGTCAGGATGGCAATCTCGTCGTCCGTCGTTTCCAGCAGCGCGTTTGTTTCCCTGCGGATCTCGTAGATCAGGGCGCGTTCCATGCTGTTGAACACCCTGGTTCCCTCGCGGGCGCTCACGTCGGCCTCGGTCTGGAGCGAGTAAATCACGAAAAGCCCGCCGGCGAGCATGGCCAGGGCAAAGGCGTTGACCAGGACCGGGAAAAGCCCCCCGTTTTTCCTGGCCTTGAATCGCCCCCTAGGGCCTTTGCCGGATGAAAGGGCGTCGCGGTTCCTTTGGTGGATGCCGTTTATCTGCACGAGAATTTCCCGCTGCTCGTCCTCGGGAATCCCGGAGTTGGGGTCTATGAAGCTGTCCTGATCGACGGCGGCGGCCGGTTCCGGCGGGGTCGCTTCCGGCTGCCCCGGGTTTTCGGGCGCGGGATCGTGCGCGACGGGATCGCCGGCCGTTTCCGGTTGCCCCGGGTTTTCGGGCGTTGGATTGCGGGGGGCGGGACCGGCGGACGTTTCCCGCCGCCCGGGGTTTTCCGGTGCCGGGACGGCCCCGGGGCCTTTTTCCACGACCTTGTGGACGGTCTTGCCGGCCGTTTCCGTCCTGCTGCCGCCCCGGCCCGGGCTTTCCCGTTCCGGGAACACGACAAATGCCCCGTAGTTTACCTCGCCGGATTCCGTCCCCCCCCACGACGAATGGATGGGGGTCGATGTGTGCTTGCTAGCCATTGCGAATGTCTCCTTTCACGTCCAGTTGAAAAGATCTTGTGCGCGCCTTGCTTACAGTTTAGTAGTTTTCGCGGGCCTTTGGTAGGGGGACGGAGGCTGCGGGCCGTTTTTTAGGTGCCGGGCAGGTATCGCCGTAGCTTGTCCAGCACCAGGTCGAAGTCAAGGGGTTTCCCCAGGTGGTCGTTCATGCCGTTGGACAGGCATTCCTCGATGTCCTCCTGGAAGGCGTTGGCCGTCATCGCCACTATGGGGATTAGCCTTGCCTTCGGCGTGCCCAGCCCGCGTATGCTGCGGGTCGCGCTAAGGCCGTCCATGTTCGGCATCTGCAGGTCCATGAAGATAAGGTCGTAGCGGTCCGGGGCCTCCCGGAACATCCGCAGGGCCTGTTCCCCGTCCGGGGCGCACTCGACCGTGAGCCCGGTCGGCTCCAGCAGGGTGACGACTATCTCGCGGTTGATGTCCACGTCCTCCGCCAAAAGGACGGTGCGGCCGGCGAAGTTTCCGGGTTCCGGATCCATGGCCGGCCCGCCGGGGGGTTCGTCGTTCCGGACGGCTCCCCCCGTCTCGAAGGGCAGGGTGAATATGAACCTGGAGCCCTTGCCCGGCTCGGACTCGGCCCTGATCGTCCCGCCCATCATCTCGACGATTCGCTTCGAGATTGCCAGGCCCAGGCCGGTGCCCCCGAATTTGTGCGAGGTGCCGAATTCGGCCTGCTCGAAGGCGCAGAACAGGCGGGTCTGGTGCTCGCGCGATATGCCGATGCCGGTGTCGGCGACCTCCAGGCGGAGGAAGTCGCCGGCGTCCGGCAGCAGGCCAATGCTCAGGCTTATCTCCCCGCCCTCCGGGGTGAACTTGACGGCGTTGGCCAGCAGGTTGGTCAGGACCTGTGCCAGGCGCAGCTCGTCGCTTACGATGACGCGCGGGATCGCCCTTTCGATGTCGACCAGCAGGCTTAGCCCCTTCTCCTCGATTTGGACGCTGAGCACGCTGGTGACGTCCCTCGCCACCTTCTCGACGTCGAAGGGGCGGGGGTGCAGCTCGAACTTGTCCGCTTCGATTTTGGACATGTCCAGGATTTGGTTGATGATGCCCAGAAGGTAGCTGGCCGCCCCCTCGATTTTGCAGAGGCAGTAGTCCTTGCGTTCCACGTCGCCGGATTTCTTGGCTATGGTTACCATCCCGGTTATGGCGTTCATCGGGGTTCGCATCTCGTGGCTCATGTTGGACAGGAAGCGGCTCTTCGCGCGGTTGGCCACCTGCTCCCTTTCGAACGCGCCCTCCAGCTGGGCCAGCATCTCCTTCTGCTCGCTCAGGTCCCGCACGTAGGCGATCACCACGTCGTTTTCGCCAAGGTGCACGCGCTCCAGGCACACGTCGCAGGGTATGGGGATCCCTTCCAGGGTCTGGTGCATCCACTCGAAATGGGCCCGGCCGTTCTCGAAGGCCTTCCTCATGTTTTTGGATATCTCCTCCCGCGAGACCGACCCGTCGGGCTGGAGCTCCGGGGAAAGCTCGTAGAACCGGTCGATGTAGATCTGCTTGTCCGGCAGCCGGAACAGGCTCATCACCCCCTTGTTGGTCTCCAGGATGTTGCCGTACTCGTCGAAGATGGCGCAGAGCATTGGCGAGGCGTCCAGCATTGCCTGGAGCCTCTGCCACGCCAGGTCCTGGATTTCCTTCAGCTTGAAGTGCTCGCGCAGGTCCCTGGCGTAGGCGATGATCAGGCTCTTTTCCTCCAGCCTTACGGGCACCAGGGTGACCTCGGTGGGGCGCGGGTCCCCTTCCAGGGTTTGGTGCATCCAGAACGGGTAGACGAGCTTCCTGCCCTCCCTAAGGACCTTCTTGATGTTCAGCATGACTATGTCATTGGACTTGACGCCGTCCGGCTGGAACTCCGGCGAGAGCCTGAAAAAATTGTCTATGTACTCCTGCTTGCTTGAAAACCCGAACAGGTCCGCCGCCCCCTGGTTGGCCTCCAGGACCCTGCCGTCCTCGTCGAAGATGGCGCACAGCAGGGGCGAGGAGTCCAGCATGACCTGGAGCCTTTGCCTCAGGCTGTGCTCCGCCCTCATCTGCCAGGCAAGCTCGATGTCGTTGCCCGCGCCCGCGACGGGCTCGGTAGCGGGAAACCTTACGGATGGAGCGCCGTTATCTTCCATAGCGCTATGATTTTACACCCTTTTCGCGCGAATTAGCTTGCGAACGCGGTGTTTCGGATGAAAACATCATGGAATAAAACCGGGCGGCCAAAAAAAGCGCGGTTTTTGGCTAGCTTAGGGTAACCTTGTAGCCGAACACCTCCTGGAACAGGTCGGACTTTTCCTCGACGCTTATCAGTTCCAGCGAAAGGTCGTAGACCCCCCCGGCGTGCAGGGCCACGGTCGCCGTCCGTCTTTCCACGGTCAGGTTTTTGATCTTCTGGGAATGCCCCCGGTCCAGCGCGTCCGCCACCCGCAGTATCGAAGCCATCTTCAGCACCAGGATCCGCTCCTCGCGCTGTAGGCTGACGTACTCGATGTCGGCCTCGGAGGGGGGATCGCCCCGGTGGTAGCGGACCACGTTCGCGATGATGCCGAGCTCGTCGCGGGACAGGCCGAAGATTTCGGAGTTGGATACTATGTACTGCCCGTGCCTGTGGTGCCCGGAGGCGCGGACAATCGTCCCTATGTCGTGCAGGATTGCCGCCGCCTCCAGCATCATGCGCTGGCGGCGGTTCATGCCGTGCTCCTTCGCCAGCGCGTCGAAAATCGTCATGCAAAGGCCCGCCACGTGCCGCGAGTGCGCCTCGTCGTAGCTGTACTTCCTGCCCAGGCTGACCGCCGACGCGATGATCTGCGAGTGGAATTCCTCCTGCAGGCTCGGGTCCACCCCCAGGGCCATGTCGATAAGGTAGCCCTCCCGGATGGACACCAGGGGGACCACCACCTGGGCCGCCCCGGTCTGCTCCAGGAAAAGCTTCAGCACCAGGATCCCCGGGATAAAGCCCTCGGCGTCGGAATACGAGATGCCTAGCTTTCTTATGCAGTCGTCGATGGTAAAGCCGCGCGTCCTGTCGGCGAAGGCGATAAAGTCCTCCCTGCTGACGAAATAGCAGTGCTCGTTTAGCTCGCTGCCCACCTGCGCCGCCGCCAGCCTGGCGTCGGCCCCCGCCATGACCAGGGTGCGGACGTTGGCTATGTCCATTTCCGTGTTCAGAAGCCCCATGGTGTTCCTGACCGCGTCCCGCAGGTAGCGCTCGTTCAGAAGCCCGGGCCCGGCTCTTAGGCGCATCCTGCGGTCGATCAGAATCGTCCCGAGCTTTATGCTGTGCGCCGCCGTCATCTGCCCCTGCCGGAGCAGCATGATCTCGGTCGAGCCGCCGCCCATTTCCAGGATCATCGAGTTTGTTCGCCAGAACAGGGGCAGGTCCTGCTTCAGCGCGAAGCGGACCCCCAGGTACATAAGGCGGTTTTCCTCCAGCCCGTCCACCACGGAAATGTCGAAGCCGGTTTCCTGCCGTATCCTGTCGATGAATATGTCGCGGTTGCGGGCCACCCGCAGGGCGCTGGTCGCGATGCCGTGGGCGTCGGCCGGGGCGATTCCCCAGCCCGACAGAAGCTCGCGGAAATTCTGCAGCACGGAAATGCATTCCAGAAGCGACTCGCGGGAAAGCTCGCCGGAGTTGAACACCTCGCGGCCCAGGGCCACCGGCCTGCCGGCGCTGTCCATCATTTTCCACTGCCCGTCTTCCTGCATCTGCGCGACAATCATGCGGATTCCCGTGGAGCCCACTTCCAAAACGGAGACAAGGCGGTTTTCCATGCGCCACCGCCTACAGCTTGTCGATTAGCATGGAACACTTGCCCGACGGGATGGGCAGGGTCTTTTTCTTTTTCCCCAGGATGTTGATGGTAAAGTAGTACAGCTTCTCGCTTTCCATTTGTATCTCCCAGCCCCGCCCGCTCTTGTTTGAAAGAATGGTTATCATGTTTTTCTTGAGCGAAAGGTTCTCGACCCCCATGATCTCCAGGTTCGGGATAATCCAGTCCACCGTCTTGCGCGGAAGGGAGATGCTAAGGCCCACGACGTTCTCGATTGTAAGGCATATCGTCGAAAGCGCGTCGTAGGACAGGTACTGGCTTCTTGGAAAGCCGTCCCTGCCGTCCCACTTTGCCGGGCCCTCCTTTGTGGGCATGTAGGCCTCCCACAGGGTTCCCTTGTGGGGGTTCCCGTCGGGGCTCATGGAGTCCAGCATGAAGTACAGGTGGCGTATGGCGCAGTCCCTGGCAAGATCCCAGCGCTGGTAGCGCTCCAGCCCCTTGATTACCATGAACGTAAGGTGCGGGAACACCGATCCCCGGTAACCCTGGCCCTCCTCGTCGAAGTTGCGGTCCGAAAGGGAAAGAGTGGGGAAGGGGTGGGGCGCGCCGAAGAACTCCGGGTCGGAAAGCTTGGAGATTATCTGCTCCGCCTTTTCGTCGTTGGCGATTTCGGCGAGCAGGGACCAGTAGCAGGCGATGGTCTTGACCGGCACCCTGCCCTCGTTTGCGTCAAGGTCGTAGTAGAAGCCGTCGTCCGGATCCCACATCAGGGAGTTTATCCTGGTCTTAAGGGCGAAGTACTGTCTTTTGTACAGAAAGCTGGAATCCTTGTCGTTAAGGATATCCGCCATCGCCGACATGTACAGGGCGCTTATCGCCATCATGGTGTTAAAGTCCATTGGGTAGTAGGCGTCCCCCCGGGGCGAGTTCGCCATGCCGGTGACCCCAAGGGGAACCTGGTACAGGCCGTTGGGCTGCTTGAAGGTCGCGTCTATCCATTCGGTGTACCTGTGCAGGATCCCAAGGACGTCCTTGAGCCGCTTCTTGTTCGCCGACTTGTGGTAAATGTTGAACTCCGCCCAGGCGAAAAGGGGAATCCCCAGCCCCTCGGCGTTGTCGCCGTCCTTTACCGGCAGGCCGGTCTCGATGTCGTAGGCGCAGCGAATCGCCCCGCTGGCCTCCTGGCGATCATAGAACAGGTCCAGGCTCGGCGTGGCCTGGTAAATGCGGTTGGAGTAAACCAGAAAAAACGAGGAGTATATCGCGTCGGCCTGGCACACGGTCCTGGATCCGGGGTAGGAAAAAAAGTGCCCGTCTATTCCGTTTCCGCTTTTTTCGGCTCCGGTGTTCCAGCAGTCGTGAAGCCAGGCCCAGGTTTTGTCGTATATGTCCACAAAGTCCTGATCGTAGAAGTGAATTCTGGGAAAGTCGTGTTTTGTCACCTGAACCCCTTGGTTTGTGCTTGTAAGCCGGAGCCCTAAAACCAAGTTTTGAGAAAGCCCCATATATATAATAAACGTAAACCGCCGAATTTTCCAGTTTTTTTGTGTCTTTGCTCGAAATAGAACCCGAAGGGCTTGCCCGGGTTACCGCATCAGGAACTCAACCGAAACCCTGGCGGTTATTTCCGTCTCGCCGGCGGGCAGGACCGTGCCGGCGGCCTCCGCCGCGACCGCGTCCATCGCGAACGCCGTCCTTAGACCCCTGGCCTGGCCGGGAAACGGGTGGGCCGGCATCGTCCCTTCCTCGAAAACGTGCAGGACCCTGACGATCCTCTGCCTGGAAAGCCTGGCGAACTGCCGCGCCTTGTCCTGGGCGTCCCGGAACGCCAGTTCCCTGGCCTGCTGGTGCAGGCCGGCCGGATCCGCGACGCTAAAGTGCATCCCCTGGAGCTCTATGCCGTTTATCCCGATAAGCCGGTCTATAATGGCCGACGCCCTGTCCCCGTCCTCGCCGATCGAGAAGGTGATTGTCTGTTCGGCCCTTTGCCCCAGGAAATTGCGCCCCATCGGCCCCCACTCGTACTCGGGCGAGAACCGCAGGAACGCCGTCCCGATGTTTCTTTCCTCCACGCCGGCCCCGTGGAGTATCTCCAGGGCCTGCCTGACCATGCCGGTTACCTCCGACTGGGCCTCGCGGGTCGTTCGGGCGATATGCCGCAGCGAGATGGTCATATGGATCGTGTCCGGCTGCACCCGCACGACGCCCACGCCGGACACCGTGACGGCGTTTTGCCGCCCCCCGCAACCAAGCAGGGGCAACGCCACCGCGACGATACCGATGGCCAAAGCGGCCTTTGCTGCAACGTAATTCCGCATTTTCCCGAACCTACCTTATCAGTATGAATTCCACGCGCCTGTTCTGCCACCAGTAGTCCCTGTTTTCGTACTCGACAAGGATCCTGGTCCCGCCCATGCCGACGGATGAAAGCCTTGCCCGGTACACGCCCAGGCCGACAAGGTATTCAAGCACGGTTTCCGCCCGCTCCTCGCTGAGAGGCTGCAGGCCGAGCATCCGGGGGGATCCCGTCTCCTCCTCCGCCCTAAGCGCGGTGCCCGGGGTGGTTGTCGGGTTCGCGTGGCCTTCGACCACTATCGAGTAGTCCCCGAACCTGTTCAGTATTTCCGCTATGCGGCGCAGAACCCTGTCGTTGTTCGCCATTACCTCGGCGGATACCCCGGTAAAGTCCCCGACGTTGGGGCCAAAGATAATCGAGGGGACTATCACCCTTAGGACGCCGCCTTCCTCCCTGCGGACCAGCACGTCGACCCGGATTAGGCCCTCGAAAACGGCGCGGTCGCCGTGGACGTTGTAAACCGTCACGGTAATGGGGTAGTCCATCGCGGACTGCACGAGCTCGCCATAGGTGCCGATTCCGTCCCAGGTAATCCTGTCCGGAGCCGCCCCTTCGCCACTGCGTTCGTAGAAAGGATTGTGAGGAGCCACCGGCTCGCGGATTTGGACGCTCCAGCTTGATATTGGGGCCTGGCTTCTGACTATGATTTCTACCGCCAGCTCGTCGTCAATGCCGTCGCCGTCCGGGCTGAAAGGCTGCGGCCGGATATTCACCGTCAGCTCGGGCGGCAAAATAGGGGCCGGTTCCGGCGGCGGGGGTGGAGGAGGCGGCGGCGGTGGGGGTGGTGGCGGCGGCGGCGGGGGCTCTTCCACCGGCGGCGGAGGAGGCGACGCGCACGCCGTAAAGACGGAGGCGGCGGAAAAGACCAAAGCCAGGATCAGGAGCAAGCTGTATATTTTCTTCATCTAGGATTTCCCCCTATTGTTTGTATCGGGTCTTTCCCACCCGTTGTACATGAAAAACTGAAAGCGCGATTAGGTTACGGGAATTTTTAAACAATGTCATGGCAATAACTACCAAAATTTCGGGTTTTGGTACATTTCCCTATCTTACCAGAACGAATTCGGCGCGCCTGTTTCTATACCAGTTGTCCACGTCCCCGAAGCCAACCCTTGGATCGGCGCCGCCCCTGCCAATGCTTGAAAGCCTGGCCCTGCTCACGCCCAGATCGACAAGGGCGTTCAGCACGGTTCTGGCTCGTTGCTCGCTAAGGCGTTGCAGTATCGCCTCTTCTTCGGTTCTTTCCGAGGTGCCGGGCGGCGTGACCGGGTTCGCGTTGCCCTCGATCCGTATGGACACGCCTTCGTTCGCGTTGATGAATTCCGCCAGGGCTCGCAGGATACCGCTTTTCCTTTGCCTTTCCTCGGCGCTGATGCCATGGAAGTCCGGGGCGTTGGCGGCAAAGAAAACCGGTTGTACCCCCGGCGGCAGGGCAATCGGCGCGGGCGCGGGCGCGGGTGGCGGAGGGGGAGGTGGTGGCGGAGGAGGAGGCTCTTCCGCCGGTGCCACTACCGGAGGTGGCGGCGAGGCGCACCCTGTAAAGGCGGAAACGGTAATGAGTACCACTGCCAAGACAAGAAACGAGGAAAGCAATCTTTCATTTGCGCGCTCCTTACTAGTGTATAGCCACCCATGGGTTCCCTATTTAACGGCCGCAAACCCCTGGCCGAGATCGGCGATAATATCGTCGATGTGCTCGGTTCCTATGGAAAGCCGGACGGTGCCCGGGCCGATTCCCGCGGCCCTAAGTTTCGGCTCGTCCATCTGCGAATGCGTGGTCGATGCCGGGTGAATAACCAGGGACTTGACGTCCGCGACGTTCGCCAAAAGCGAAAACAGTTCAAGTTTTTCGGTAAAGCGCTTCGCCTTTTCCATGCCGCCGGCGATCTCGAAGGTAAAAATCGAGCCCGCGCCGCCCGGGAAATAACGCTTGTAAAGCTTGTGGTCGGGGTGATCCGCCAGTGACGGATGGTTCACCTTTTCCACCTGCGGGTGCGATTTTAGGAACTCGATCACCTTTAGGGCGTTGGAAACGTGCCGCTCGACCCTAAGCGAAAGGGTCTCCAGCCCCTGCAGGAACAGGAACGCGTTAAACGGCGACAGCGAGGATCCGGTGTCGCGAAGCAGGGTTGTCCGGGCCTTGATTATGTAGGCCAGGTTCTTTACTGCGTCGGTAAAGACCACGCCGTGGTAGCTTGGGTTGGGCTGCGACAGGCCGGGGAACTTGTCGTTCTGCGCCCAGTCGAATTTGCCCCCGTCGACGATCACGCCGCCAATGGAGGTGCCGTGCCCGCCGATAAACTTGGTCGCCGAATGCACCACTATGTCCGCCCCGTAGTCGATTGGCCTAAGCAGATAGGGCGTGGCGAAGGTGTTGTCGACGATAACCGGTATGCCGTGTTCGTGGGCGACCGCCGCGACCGCCTCGATGTCTATGACCGTGGAATTTGGGTTGCCTAGCGTCTCGAAAAAGATCGCCTTGGTGTTTGGCCGTATCGCCTTCTTGAAGTTCTCGATGTCGCTGCCGTCAACAAAGGTCGTCTCGACACCCATGTCCCTAAAGGTGTTGGCGAAAAGCACGTAGGTTCCGCCGTATATCTGCCCGGCGCTGACTATGTGATCCCCGCTGCGGGTTATGTTCTGGATCGCGTAGGTANCCGCCGCCGCCCCCGAGGCAAGCGCCAGCGCGGCAACGCCGTTTTCCAGTGCGGCCATGCGTTTTTCGAACACGTCCCAGGTTGGGTTCATTATTCTGGTATAGATGTTTCCCATCTCGGCCAGCGCGAAGCGGTCCGCGGCGGACTTCGAATTTGGGAAAACGTAGGACGTGGTCTGGTAGATGGGAACCGCCCGCGCGTCCGTCGCGGGATCCGGCGTTTCCTGCCCCGCGTGAACCTGCAGCGTCTCGAACCTGTAATTTTTGTTTGTCATTGCATGGCCTCCTGCCGGGTAAATTTTACCAGAAACCGAAAGGCTTACGCAAGGCGGAGATTGGGGAACCCCTAAACATGGCCCGCCCCTTAAGCCAACCTCGATGGGATTGAATAGTAAGGAGCGTAAACTAGTCACAATCGTTTAATACAACAATAAAGCATGATTGAAAGGCGGTAGTATGATGTAGCTACCCCTTGTAAGGCGAAACAGGCCGTTTAGGCGGCTCGTATGGGTGGTCATTTTATTTCGTAAGCAAATCCTCGTATGAGGGTTTTAGATAAAGACGCGGGAAAGACCGCGGGGGAGGCTTTTCATGAGGAAAAGCAAATTTTTGATAGTGGGCTTTATTTGCCTACTGCTGTCGAGTGGGTTAGTCCTGACAGGGTGCGGGCCATGCGGTCCTCGTGGCTGCACGGCTACTAGCGGACCCGGCGGAAGCTGGTCGACTGACTCATGTGCTAGGAGTGAGTGTAATGTGGCCAATTGGGATGGGAGCGGTTCTCTACCGCGATGTAACTGTTAATTTTAAAGGTAACCCCCGGCTTTGCCGGGGGCTCTGACACACAGGCGAAAACTGAGGAGCCCCTAAACGTGATCGGGTTTTGGGCGGTTCTGCTCTACCCCTTTATGGGTTTTCCGGAAATCGGCGATCCGCGAACTAATCGCGCCAAGCACCGCCGTTTCCAGGTCCGCCAAAAGCCCCTCCTGAAACAGTGTTATGGCCTCGACGGGAAAGGAGCCCATTGAAAACAACTGTGGGCTGTCAATTTCTAGGGCTCCAGCTATGCGTTCGAGCATTTCCGGCGACGGGAATTTGTTGCCAAGCTCGATTTGGCCTATGTAATGGGTGCTGGTCTCCACTCTTTCGGCCAGTTTTTCCTGGGTAATGCCTAAGATCTGGCGCCGCTCTTTGATGTTATGGGATAGCAACGAACGTAAACTCGTCATAACAGTTTTGTACAACACTAAAGCATGTTTGGTGCTTGACTGACTTCCAAATAGGCAGTATCATAGCATATACTTCCTATTAGGAATGTTGGCAGGAGGGCGATTGAGGCCATTTTCTTTCAAAAACCGCCGGCTGGCTCCAAGTTCGTAATAAACCCTCGTATGCGGGTTTAAATAAAGACGGCGGGAAAGACCGCGAAGGAGACTTTTCATGAGGAAAAGCAAATTTTTTGCAGTGGGCTTGGTTTGCCTGTTGCTGTTGAGCGGGTTGGTTCTGGCGGGGTGTGGCGCCTGCGGTACAGTTGATTGCACGGCCACCATAGGGGAAGGTGGGAGGGTGTCGAGAACCACGTGTACTAATAGCGGATGCGATATGCGCAATTGGGATGGGCTTGGTAGCAGAATACCGCCGTGTAACTGTTAACCGTGCCGTCCGGCTAGGGAGTCGCTGCTTAACTAGGGGTTCCCTGGCAACTATGGCGGTATGCGAAACAGAATTGCGAGTGTAAACGCATACCGCTGTTTTTTCTGCCAAAACCACAAGGAGAAAACAATGGCAAAGAAAAAAGCGTACTTGGGAATGCTGGTAATGGTGCTGGCATTCGGAATGACGGTTGTCGGATGTGATAACGACCCAACAAATGGTAATGGCGTGGGTAGCGGCGGCGGCAGTGTCGACAACAGCCAGTTTATTGGCGGATTGTGGAGGGTCACTGCTGGAGGGAACGCTGCCGCTACATTAAATTTTACTGCCGACGACAGGGTTACGCTCAGTATACATCCCGATCTGCAGGCAACCATGGGAATCCTCAGAACGGGAACTGGCTCATACTCGGCTAATGGCAGGAATGCAACGCTGACTATTGGAGGGCAAACTACTACGGCAGAACTCAACGCCGCCGGCACTAACCTTGTATTAAGATATGGTGCCGAATCGTTCGTTTTTTTTCGTTAATTAGCGGTCTGTAGGTGCGGCGGTGCCGGTCATGGAATTCCATCCTTCCTGCCGCGTAACTTTACCGAGAGGGGAAAAGCATTGTCCGCCGCGCCCTTATCCCTTATACTGTCCGTAGGAGAAGCCCAATGCACAGTGCCGTAAGAGTTGATGAGGAATTCCCGGAAAAACACCGCTATACCTACGCCGATTACCTTGGGTGGGAAGGCCAGGAACGCTACGAGCTTATCGACGGGGAAGCCTTTATGATGTCCTCGCCTTCGGTGGCGCACCAGGCGCTTCTTATGGGTTTGTCGTCGGCTTTCGATGTTTGGC
Organism: Treponema sp.; assembly: GCA_009786675.1. Next base: position 25,044 of record WQRP01000003.1, read on the forward strand.
TCCAGGGAAAGTCGTGCAGGGTGTTCGCCGCCCCGCTGGACGTGCGCCTTTTCCCAAAAGAGGACAAGTCCGACAGGACGGTCGTGCAGCCCGACCTGCTGGTGGTCTGCGACAAAAGCAAGCTCGACAAGGGTTCTGTAAACGGCCCCCCGGACTTGATTATCGAGATTGTCTCGCCGTCCAACACCTACAGCGAGTTGTTTCGCAAATTCAATTATTACCTAAAGGCCAAGGTGCGCGAATACTGGGTGGTCGATCCGGAACTAAAGAGCGTCAGCGTCCATATTTATGAGGACGGACGTTACATCATCACGGCCTACAACGACAACGACCGCATTCCCGTTACCGTGCTTGACGGCCTCGAGATTTCCCTTGAGTCGTTATGGGCAAGGCTTCCACTTTAGGCAGTGAAGAAAAAACCCGTACCGGGCAGAAGCAAGGACGAAATTCGCAGTTTCACCATGAGCCGGGTCAGGAGCACGGACACCAAAATCGAGGTTGCTTTTCGCAAGGCCCTGTGGCGTGACGGCATACGCTACCGGAAAAATTTCAAGGGCTTGCCTGGGAAGCCGGACATCGCGATTACCAGGCACAAAATCGCAATCTTCTGCGACGGGGAATTCTGGCACGGCAAGGACTGGAACCTTGTAAGGGAAAGGCTGAAAACCCGCCGCGATTTCTGGATCCGAAAAATCGAGCGCAACATCGAAAGGGACACCGGCAACGAACGGCGGCTTACCGCGCTTGGCTGGACTATTCTTCGCTTT
>WQRP01000004.1 GCA_009786675.1 Treponema sp.
GCTGAGGCCCAAATGCAGGTCGATACGCTGGAACAGAATATTCTGGTACTTGAGAATGAAGGCGCTAACAAAGACGCTGTGGATGAGATTTTCCGGGCGGCTCACACCCTAAAGGGCGGGTCCGCGACCGTGGAAATGATGGAGTTATCCTCCTTTACCCATATCGTGGAGGACGTGCTTGACGCCATTCGTTCGGATCAGATAGCGATCAACGAAGGCGTGACGGACACCCTGCTGTCGGCCATCGACGTAATCAAGGCGATGCTGGAACAGCGGATGAACGGGGCGGTGTACAGGCAGGACATATCCCACATCGAGCACCGTCTGTCGGAGCTTTTGCCGGAGAGCTCCAGCCGCAAGAAGGCCGGTCCCAAGCCCGCCCAAAGGCCGGCCGCGCCTCCGCCTCCTCCCAGGCCCGTGGCCGCCGCTTCCGGGGGGGCAATGCCGATTAGCGAGGAAGACCTTAGGGATCTTAGGGAGTCCGCCGAGCCCGGCGTCCCGGTTTACCGCATTACCGTTACGTTCGACAAGAACAGCCTGATGAACACCGTCGGCGGCATACAGATATACGCGGTGCTTAAGAACATCGGCAGCATACTTAAAACCACGCCGGATTTCGAGCAGTTGTACGAGGATAATTTCTTCCCGAAAGTAGATTACTACGTCGCCACCCGTCAAAAACCGGACGCGATAAAATACGCCGTGGTGCTTCCGGACGTTTCCCTGGCGGCGGACGTTGTCGATTTGTCCGGTATTCAACCGGGGAACGCGGATGTTGCCGCCCCCCAGGCCGCGACGGTCGCCGCCCCGGTCGCGGCGGGCGTTCCTGCGGGGGGGGCGAAGGCGCCCGAGGCCGCGGCTCCCAAGGCGAGCATGTCCGAGGATGCCAAGAAGGCCGGGAAAGAGGCGGGATCGATACTTCGCGTGGATTCCAAGCGGATAGACGATCTGCTTAACCTGGTTTCCGAGACGGTCATTACGAAGGCGACCTTCAACCAGATTAGCGGCCAGTTCAACAAGATGGTTAACCAGCTTCACGAGGTCGAGGGTCAGTACCGGGAAAAAATCAAGAGCCTTTTTGACAGCCTGCCGGGCTACCTTGAGGGCATCCAGGGCGGCAAGTCCGTCAAGGATATCCGCAAGGAGATCAACGAAAGCTACGGGGATATCTTCTCGCTTTTCGACGGGTTCGAGGCCTCGTTCAAGAGCAACATGGGCAAGTTCCGTTCCACCTCGCAGAACCTTGGCAGGATAACCGGGGAACTGCAGGAAGGGGTCATGCGGATTCGCATGGTTCCGATTAGCCAGATTTTCAGCCGGTTCCCCAGGCTCGTGCGCGACCTTTCCAAGACGCTCAACAAGAAAATCAACCTGGTTATCGAGGGCGAGGAAACCGAGCTTGACAAGTCGGTCATCGAGGATCTTCTGGATCCGATTATGCACTCCGTTCGAAACTGTATAGACCACGGTATCGAGTCGGCGGAGGTGCGCCGCGCGGCCGGCAAGCCCGAGGAGGGCAGGGTACTGCTCAAGGCCACCAACGAAGGCAACATGATCGTCATCGAGATTTCCGACGACGGCAAGGGTATCGACGTCGAGGCGGTCTGGAAAAAGGCGGTGGATCGGGGGATTATCAGCCCCGGGAAAGTGCTTACCGACGTCGAGGCGTTCAACCTGATCTTCGATCCGGGATTTTCCACGGCCAAGGAGATTACCAATATTTCCGGCCGCGGCGTGGGTCTCGATGTGGTTCGCCGCCAGATTGACAAGCTTAACGGCACGGTCACGGTAAACTCCGAACTTGGGAAGGGAACAAAGTTCATTATCAAGCTACCCCTTACGCTGGCCATTATCCAGGGTCTTTTGGTACGGGTCGGTTCGGAAATCTACTCGATTCCCATTACCAGCGTTATCGAAAGCCTTCGGATAAAGCCCGAGGAAATCAAGCGGATCGACAACTACGAGGTTTTCAATATCCGCAACGACGTTATTTCGCTTCTTCGCCTGAACCGGCTCTTCGGCATCAAAACCGAGGAACACAAGGACTACCACTTTATCGTCATCGTCGGTACGGCCGAAAGAAAAATGGGTTTCATGGTTGACAGTTTGATAGGCGAAGAGGACGTTGTCATCAAGCCTCTACGGGATCAATTCACCAATTCTCCGGGGATTGCCGGCGCTTCGATACTGGGGGACGGTTCGGTTTCCCTTATTATCGACGTAAGCCAGCTCCTGGAACTTGGACTAAAAAAGGAGATGGAGCAACGCCAAGTCCGCGAAGCTTCAGTACGGTAGGTTAATATGGCAGCAGCAATCAAAGACCTTGCACAGGTAAACGCCGATTTACAGGCGCAGAAGGAACGGATCGAGACCGTTGATTACAAGATGATCACCTTTTCCCTTGCGGGAAAGGATTACGGTGTTGACATTCTGAACGTAAAGGAAATCGCCAAGGCCGACAAATTTACGTTCGTGCCCAACGCCGCGTCGTTCGTGCGCGGGGTTTACAACCTGCGCGGGGATATTATCCCCGTCATTGACCTGCGGACGTTCTTTCACCTGCCCAGGGACAAAAAGAACGACGGCCAGGAAAACATGCTGATCCTCCGCATCAACGAGCAGGTGTACGGGACTATTGTCGACAAGATTGACAAGGTTGTGGGGGTCAACCGCGAGACGATTCAGCCCCCGCACCCTATTTTTGGCGACATAAACATCAAGTACATCTCCGGCGTGGTGGAAAAAAGCGGCGAGCTGTATGTTATCCTTGACGTGATACGAATATTCGGCCAGAAGGAAGAGGCCAAGGAAAAGGGCCTGGGCAGCGTAAGCAGTACCGGCGATTTCTTTGTCCCCCCGCCGACCGTTACCAGCGTCTCCCCGGAACAGAGGAAGGGGCGCTCCGATGCCAACGATTCGGCGATTGGCTTCCTGAAGGAAGGCCTTGCGGCCTTGAAGCGTTTCACCGCGTCCCCGTTGAACGATGCTTGGATGCGAAGGCGTTTTTCCGAATGGAGCAGCATACGGATGGATTCCGATTTGCAGCTTAGGAACAGCACCGACGCCGACGAGTTCCTTTCCAGTTTCTTCTCGCCTTTCTCCGGTGGCTTCTGGGGAGAAACCTATGCCGCGGAGGTTAAAAGCATATTGCCCGACGTTTCTTCCGGCAATGTTCAGGTGTGGGAAATCGGTTGCGGCAAGGGCTATGAAACATTCTCGTTTGCCTGTATACTTAAGTCCAGGTACCCGGGCGCTCAGATCAAAATATGGGCCAACGACAATGACATAATGGCCATAAGCCAGGCTCCAAACATGACATTTAGCCTGAGCGAGGTTCCGGAGTACTGCCATCCCTTTATGGTCAAGGGAAAGAGTGGTTATTCTTTCAGCCAGGCGGTGAAGGATTCGATTGTTTTCGAGTACCATGACGTGCTTAATGACAACCCCCTGCCGGACTTGGATATAATCCTTGCCCGCGACACCCTGTCATTCTTCTCGGAGCAGGATCAGGGTAGGCTGATTGACAGCTTTGTCGAAAAACTGAAACATCAGGGCTTGGTTATTATGGGGAAAAACGAGGAGCTTTCTGGCGACAGGTGGGTTTCTAGATCCGGTGAGCAGGTTTCGGCGTTTATGCACAATGCGTAACGCACAATCATTGAATTGAGTTTAAGGAGTGTACTATGAGAGTTGAGTATATCAACCCCTTTGTTGAGTCTACGTTTGGCATTCTTAGCGAGGTCTTGGGATCCGAGGTCAAACGCGGCGAAATTTATCTTAAGCCTACCACTATGGCTATCCAGGGTGTTGCGGCGTTGGTTGGTCTTGCCGGCGATGTCGAGGGTCGTGTTTTGTTCGACATGACCAAGGAAACCGCCTTATACGTGGCGGGCGCCATGAACCAAGAGACCTTTACCGTTCTTGATGATCTTGCCAAGGCAACGATCCAGGAACTTGCCAATATGGTTACCGCCCAGGCCGTGACCAAGCTCCATGATCTGGGCTTTAAGTTCGATCTTACCCCCCCGGCTCTTTTTACGGGCGATAACATGGAAGTTGCCACCAACCTTGGGGAAGTGGAGGCTCTTATTGTTCCCATGATGTTTGGCTCGGACAAGAAAATCGAAGTGAATGTCGCCATTCGCGAGAGGGTAAAATAAGGTTTGTATTGGCCTGCATCTGGCTGGTGCGGGCTGGTTTTTGGGCGGTTAGCTCAGTTGGTTAGAGCATCAGTATGACACGCTGAGGGTCACAAGTTCGACTCTTGTATCGCCCACTTATTTTAGGGAGTAAACTTGGTTTGCTCCCTTTTTTCGTGCCCTAAGGCTAGGGGTAGACCTTGACCGGAGGAATCGCCGCTGGCCGCCGTTCGCCGGCTATGGAACCGAGTGCCTGGCGCAGTGATGCCGCCCGCCGTTCCAGGTATTCGACGGGAAGGGGCGTCGCCTTTGGGTCGCTGGGCGATGGGCGGGCTTTGCCGTAGATTTGCACCTTGCGTACCGTTCCGTTTGTCGCGGCCAGTTCCAGCACCAGTTTTTCCCAGGCGCGTTCCTCGTCCTGTGGCGGTTTTTCGCCGTCGACGGCGCAGAGCATGGTTTGGATAGTTACGGGGGCGAGGGCGGCGAATTCCTTTATTTTTGCTGTCAGTTTGTCGTGGGGGATTGCCCCCGCGTTTATTTTTTGGTACCAGGCCGGGGTTCCCGCGTCCAGTTTAAGCCAGACGTCCAAGAAGGCGGCGGCCTCCCGCAAAAGGGAAAAAGTGCCCTGTTCCAAAAGACCCATGCCGTTGGTTATAATTACCAGCGCCGCGGACGGAACCGCCTCGTCGCGGACACGCGCCGCCAGTTTAAGCGCGCCGGGGAAACGGGGGGAAAGCGATGGCTCGCCGCTGCCGGAAAAGCAAATGTCCTTGACAATTTCGCTTCGCTCCTTTGCGGAGTCCAGGACGGCACGAAGATCGCGCTCCATTTGTTCCAGGGAAAACGCCGCGTCGGTTGAAAACGGAAAGACCTCGCAGTAGGGGCAGTCGAAGGAACAGTGTTTTCGATCCGGGAAAAGATTTATCCCCACCGAAAGGCCGCCCGATCTCCGCGAATACACCGGGTATACTAGGACGCCTTTTTCCCGCAGGCGACCCATGGCTACCCCCTTGCCGCCGCGCTCAGCGCGTGGCCTTCCAGCCCTTCCGCGCGGGCCATTACTTCCGCCGCGCGACGGGTTTTTTCAAAGCCCTCGCCGGGGGCGCACCGCAGGGTGGTGACGGTTTTTAGGAAATGCCGAACCGAAAGGCCGCCGGTGAAACGGGCGTTTCCCATGGTCGGCAGTACGTGGTTGGTTCCCGCCGAATAGTCCCCCAGCACCTCGGCGGAAAGGTTGCCGATAAAGAGCGAGCCGTAGTTTTTCAGCGATGGTATCCACCGATCCGCGTCGGCAATGTGGAGTTCCAGGTGTTCCGGGGCTATTGCGTTGGCAATGCGTACCGCCTCCTCCATGCCCTGGTACACCACGATAAGCCCGCCGGAGTCCAGCGAGGCGCGGGCGGTGTCGACGGTGGGCAGTTGGGTCAGTCGCCGTTCAAGCGCGGCGGTGACTTGTTCGGCCAGTTCCCTGTTTGGAACCAGCGCCCAGGCCCTTGCGTCGGGATCGTGCTCCGCCTGGGCGATCATGTCCGCCGCGGCGAAATCCGCGCAGGACGAGTCGGCGCCGTCGGAAATAATCAGCACGTCGCTTGGTCCTGGGAGAAAGTCAATGCCAACCTCGCCGAAGAGAATCCGTTTGGCGGTTACCACGTGCATGCTTCCGGGGCCGGCGATCATGTCAACCCTGGGAACGGATTCCGTGCCAAGGGCAAGCGCGGCAATGGCCTGCACCCCGCCGACGGCAAAGACGCGCAGTTTGCCCTTGCATTCGGCGGCCACGGTTTCCGCCGCAATTCCGGCGGCGGCCAGGATTTTTTTGTCCGGCAAGCCATTCCCCTGCGGCGGCGACGCAATCACCAGTTCTTCCGCGCCGGCGCAGTACGCGGGGATTAACGCCATAAGAAGCGAGGAAAACAGGGGATAGCGTCCCCCAGGGGCATATACCGCGACCTTCTCTATGGGGATCACCCGCTGGCCGGTGGTAAGGCCGGGTTCCATTTCGTACTCGAAGTCGGAAAACTGCGCCCGCTGTTTCAGCGAGAAACGTTTTATGTGATCCGCGGCAAGTTCCATGGCCGACGCCAACTCCGGATCGCTGGAGCGCAGATCCCTAAGGGCCTTTTCCACCTCGGGCATTGGAACCTCAAGTTTCGCCGGCGAGCTTTTGTCAAAGCGCGACGCGAAACGCCTGACCGCCGCGTCCCCCTCTGTTCGCACGGCGGCGATGATTTCCTTTACGGCCGATTCGACCGTCCCGTCGTTTGCGGTTTCAGCGCCTACCTTCCAGTACTCGTCAAATTCCGTGCCGCTAATGATTCTCATTTTTTGCTCCTTGCCATGGACGATATTACCTCTTGGCATTTGTCTAGAAACACGTCCATTTCGTCGTCCTTTCCTATGCTTACGCGCAGAAAGTCGGCGATGCGTTCCTTGTTAAAGTGCCTTACAAGAATTCCCCGTTCGCGCAACGCGGAAAAAAATTCCGCGCCGCCTATGCCCGGGGGCTTCGCGAAAACAAAATTCGCCGACGAAGGCAGAACCGTAAAGCCAAGCCCCCGCAACGCCTTCGCGACACGTTCCCTGGTGGCAATAACCCTGCGGTTGGTTTCGTCGTAATACGCGGCGTCGGAAACGGCCGCCGCCGCGCCCGCCAGTGCAAGGCGGTCAAGGGTGTACGAGTTAAAGGAATCCCTAATGCGGCAAAGCCCCTCGATTAGCGGCTCGCTGCCAAAGGCATAGCCGACGCGCAGGCCGGCAAGCGACGCCGATTTGGAAAGGGTATGCACGACAAGCATGTTCGGGTACCCGGCAATGTGGCGAACCGCCGATTCCGCCCCGAACGCGGCGTAAGCCTCGTCCAGGATTAAAACCTTTCCCTGCCTTTCCAGGCGTTCCGCCATGGAAAGAATTTCCCCCAGGGAAAGCACGGTTCCGGTGGGGGCGTTGGGGTTTGGGATTACCACCCCCCCGGAGGGGGGGGCGTAGTCGGAGACGTCAATCAAAAAATCGCCGTCGAGGGGGACGGCGCGATAGGGAATGTCCCAAAGCCTGGCGTACACTGGATAGAAACTGTAGGTAATATCCGGGAAAAGCACCGGGGAAGCGCCTTCCTTGGTGCCGGCGAAAAACGCGCCGAAGGCAAAGCCCAGCACCTCGTCGGAACCGTTGCCGGCGAAAACCTGTTCCGGGCGAACGCCGTAACGCGCGGCGATCGCCTCCCGCAGTGACGTGCAGGCGGGATCGGGGTACAGCCTGAGATCGTCCCCGGCCGCCTTCGCGATTGCCTGGATAACCTTCGGCGAGGGGGGGTAGGGGTTCTCGTTGGTGTTAAGCTTTATGAACTGTCGATCCCTGGGCTGTTCGCCGGGAACGTAAGGGGAAAGGTTTTTCGTTCGACCGTTCCAGAATACGCTCATTATTTTTTGTGCCTTCGATCAAGCTCGTCCAGAATTTCCCCGACGCTTACCCCGGCGCGGCTCATAAGCACCGTGGCGAAATACAGAAGATCCGCAGCCTCCCAGACGGTTTCCTCGCGGGTATTGGCCTGGCAGAGTTCCTGCGCCTCTTCCATTATCTTTTCGCGGACAAGCTCGTCGTCTAGCGTGGCGGTGTAGGAACCGGGCGTCGGGTTTCTGAACCGTTCGGCGATGACGCCCTGCAGGAATTCCCAGGTAAACCTTCTGTCCGTCGCGAAGCACGACCAGGCGCCGGTGTGGCAGACGCCGCCCGCGGGTTCCGCCGTCGCAAGCAGCGTGTCGCGGTCGCAGTCGGCCCGCATCCTGACAAGCCGCAGGGTGTTGCCCGACGTCTCCCCTTTCATCCACAGCTTGTTTCGGCTGCGGCTATGGAAACAGACGTTGCCGCGCTTGAAGGTTTCGGCCAGGGCCTCCCTATCGGTAACGCCGGTCATCAGAACCTGCCCGTCGGGCGACTGCACGATGATCGGCAGCAGGGGTTCTTTCTTCCAGTCAAGGGAGACGCCGAACGCGTCGGCCAGGCTTATCTTTCCGGTGTACAGGGCCATGCCAAGCTGAACGTCGCAGCCCAGGGCGGCGATGCTCTCGATTTCCGCCTGCGTCGAGACCCCGCCGGCTACGGTAACCAGGCAACCGACCGCCCCGCGCAGCTTTCGCGCCGGCTCCAGGTCGATGCCCGTCATGGTGCCCTCGCGTTCCACGCAGGTAAAGAGCAGTTCGCCGGCGAAAGGCTCGACGGCCTGGGCCGCCCGGATCAGGTCCAGCCCCGTGGGGGTTTTCCAGCCGTCCACCACGATTTCGCCGTCGCGCGCGTCCACCGCGACGACCAGCCTTTCCCGCCCGATTTCTTGCGACATCGCCTGCAGGAACGGGGCGTTCACGCCGAACCCCCCGTCTGGGACGCGGAACGCGCCGGATCCCACGATGACTTTCCGCGCCCCAAGGCTTACCAGTTCCCTGGCCTGTCCCGGCGTCCTGATGCCGCCGCCCACCCGGCACTCGGCCTTTCGCAGCAGCGGCTTGATCGTCTCGATGTTCGATCCCTGGTTCATCGCGGCGTCCAGGTCTATGACCGCGATCTCGCCGTAGCGGTCGAATTCCGCCGCCAGTTCCAGGGGGTTGTCCCTTTCCAGAACTTTTTCCGCGCCTTGCCTAAGTTGGACGACCTTGCCGCCCTGTATGTCGATTGATGCCACTACCACGGAAACATTCTAGCACGAGCCCTGGGGAAGGGAACAGGGGGCCGCCCCATTGAACAGAAGCCCCCTCAATTGCTACACTTACGGTATGGAACGCACAATCCAACGCCGTCTTTCCGAATTCTTTTCGGAGGAAACCGCCGCCAGGGCGGGTTTGGTCGAACGCCGCGAAACCGCCGCCGATCCCCTTGTTAGCTCCCTGGAGTACGATTCCCGAAGCGTAAGGCCGGGGACGCTGTTTTTCGCCCTGCCGGGCCTGCACACGGACGGCCATAGGTACGTCGCGGACGCCGTGGAAAAAGGGGCCGTCGCGGTCGTTCACGAGTCGGAAATCGCGGACGCGAGTCCCGGGGTGGTGTACCTTAGGGTAAAAAGCTCCCGGTTCTCCATGTCGCCGATAGCGGCGGCGTTTTACGGTTTCCCGTCTCGGCGGCTCCTGATTGTCGGCGCCACCGGGACCGAGGGCAAGAGCACCGTGGTTTTCCTTGTCTGGCAGCTGCTTCGCCTGATGGGCAAAAAAGCCGGCTTTTTCTCCACGGTGCAGCAGTCCACGGGCGACGAGGCGCGGTGGAACCCGGAGCACCAGACGACGCCGGAGGCGACGGTCGTCCAGCGGCTGCTCTGGGAAATGGCGGAAAACGGCTGCTCCTACGCGGTGGTGGAATCGAGCTCGCACGGCCTTTCGCCCAGGACCAACCGCCTTGGTGACGTGGAATACGACGCGACGATTTTTACGAATCTTGGGCACGAGCACCTTGAGTTTCACGGCACCTGGGAGCAGTACCGCGACGACAAGGCCAACCTTTTCCGTGCCCTAAACCGAAACCAGGCGAAGGCCGGCATTCCCGGCGTCCCGGTGGTTCCGGAGCCTTTCGGCGTCGTCAACCTGGACGATCCTAGCGCGGAATACTTCGCCGCCGTGACCAAGCGCAAAACCCTGGGCTTCAGCACCACGGGGAGGGACGCGAACCTGGCCGTGACGGCCATGGAAGGCGGCGCGTTCGGCAACTGGTACAGCGTGCTGGTCTCCTCCGATAAATCCAGCATCGACGTTCGCGACAGTCTGCCCGGGGCGTTCAACGCCGGAAACGTGCTGGCCGCGCTGCTGGCCGTGTCCGGGCTTACCGGCGTTCCCGTGGGCGAAATCGCGACGCTCTGTCCCAGGCTGGAGCCGGTGCGCGGGCGCATGACCGCGATAGACAAGGGTCAGCCCTTCGAGGTGTTGGTGGACTACGCCCATACCCCGTCGTCGTTCCAGACGATCTTTCCGCCGGTAAGAAAGCGGATGGACGGGTCCGCCGGCAGGATAATCAGCCTGTTCGGCTCGGCGGGCGAGCGGGACACGATAAAGCGGAAGGAGCAAGGAAAGGTGGCGGCCACCTACTCGGATTTCATCGTGCTTACGGACGAGGATCCCAGGGGGGAGGATCCCATGAATATTATAGAAGAAATCGAGCGCGGGGTTTTTGCCTCCCCCAGGGGGGGGGCGTTTAGGCGGGACGAGAACCTGTTCCTGGTTCCCGACCGCCCGGCGGCGATACGCAGGGCGCTGTCCCTTGCCGAAGCCGGCGACGTAGTGCTGCTCCTGGGCAAGGGGCACGAGAACACCGTAATCTACGCCGACCGCGTTGTGCCCTTCGACGAAATAAGCGAGGCGGAAAAGGCCCTGGGGGAAATCGTCCCGGCGAAAGGGTGGAAAGCATGAGCGGCGTTTTTATGAATACCTACGGCCGCCTTCCGGTGGCGTTTACCGGGGGGGAGGGGGCCTGGCTTTTTGACGCCGCCGGGAAACGATACCTGGACTTTGCCTCAGGCATCGCGGTGAACTGCCTTGGGCACGGGCACCCGGCCCTGGTTCGCGCCGTCTCGGAACAGGCGGCTAGGTGCATGCACCTGTGCAACTATTACATGAGCGACGTTTCCCTGGCCTTCGCCGAAAGGCTGGTCGCGGCCTGCGCCCCGGGCGGCATGAAAAACGTGTTCCTCGCGAACTCCGGCGCGGAGGCGAACGAGGGGGCCTGCAAGATCGCCCGCAAGTACTCGCTCAAAAGATACGGGCCGGGCAGGCACACCATAGTCACGCTGCAGGGTAGTTTCCACGGCAGAACCATCACCACGCTTTCGGCGACGGGCCAGGACAGGTTCCACAGGGACTTTGGCCCCTTTACCGACGGCTTCGCCTTCGTCCCCCCCGGGGACATTGCCGCCCTGGACAGGGCGCTGGACGGCAAAACCGTGGCCGGGCTTTTCATGGAAACGGTCCAGGGGGAAAGCGGCGTAAGGCCCCAGACCCCGGAATTCATAGCGGCGGCGGCCAGGCTCTGCGCCGAGCGGGACATACTTTTGATGTTCGACGAGATCCAGTGCGGCGTGGGCAGGACCGGGACCTTCCTGGCTTTCGAGCGGTACGCCTGCGGCGGCGTGCCGGTAAGGGCCGACGTCGTGACGCTCGCCAAGGGGCTGGCCGGGGGGGTTCCTATCGGCGCGGTTCTCGCGGGGGAAAAGGCGGCCGGCGTTTTCGAGCCGGGGGATCACGGCAGCACCTTCGGCGGCAACCCGCTTGCGGCGGCCGCGGGTCTTGCCGTGCTGGAAACTGTCGACAACCCCGGGTTCCTTGCGGAGATAGCCCGCAAGGGCGAAAAAATCGTCGACACGGTCAGGGGATGGAACCATCCCGCCGTGCGCGAGGTGCGCGGGCGCGGCCTGATGGCCGGCGTGGACCTTGACCGCGACGCGTGGCCGGTACTGGAGGCCGCGATTGCCCGCCCCGGCGAGGGGCTGCTGGTCCTTTCGGGCGGGCAGAAAACCCTCCGCTTTCTTCCCCCCTACGTAATCGGCGACGCCGAAATCGAGATGGGGCTTGAGGCTGTTCGAAAACTGCTCGAGGCTTGAGCGGAATATATATAAAACAGGAGTGACTATTGTGCTGTGGGTGAAAGAGAGTATCTGTGACGTTCTGCACAGGCTCGACACATGTCGGACCAGGGGGTTGAGCCTCCAGGAAGTTGAAAGAAGGCTTTCCAGGTACGGGCTGAACGAATTCGACGAGGGGAAGAAGGAAACGCTTTTTGCCAAGATTCTTCACCACCTAAGGGAAATCCCGACCATGATCCTTATCGTCGCGGCCTCCATCGCGGCGTACATGGCGATTTTCCAGGGGCAGGCCACGTCCTGGCCCAAGGTCATTGTTATCATGAGCATCGTGGTGATAAACGTCGTCCTGGGGATTTACCAGGAAAGCAAGGCCGAAAAGGCCCTGGAATCCCTCAAGAAGATGAACGCCTTTAAGACCAAGGTTATCCGGGAGGGCACGAAGCAGATTATCGATGCCAACCAGCTGGTGCCCGGGGACATCGTCGAGCTGACCGCCGGGGACGTTATTACCGCGGACGCGCGCCTTATCGAGGCGAGCAGCCTTCAGGTGGAGGAGGCCGCGCTGACCGGGGAAAGCCAGCCCGTCGAAAAGGATCCGGACGCGGTCTTCGACGAGAAGGCTCCGCTTGGCGACAGGCTGAACATGGTGTACTCGGGCTGCCTGGTTACCGGCGGCCGGGCTCTGGCCGTCGTGGTCGAGACCGCGATGGGAACGGAGATGGGAAAAATCGCCGGGCTTCTTAACACCACCGAAAAGCTGAAGACTCCGCTGCAGCTTAGGCTTACGCAGCTTGCCAAGCGTATTTCGGTCACGGCCCTGGGCGCGGGTTCCCTTATGTTTCTGCTTGGAAGGTTCGTGTTCGACAACGAGGCCATCGACATGCTTTTTTCGGCGGTGGCCCTGGGCGTGGCGGCGGTTCCGGAAACCCTGCCCATTATCGTCACCATGATACTTGCCCACGGCGTTTACAACATGGTCACGAAGCACACGATTATCAGGAAAATCCCCGCGGTGGAGACCGTGGGAAACACTTCCGTCATCTGCTCGGACAAGACCGGCACCCTGACCCAGAACAAGATGAAGATCCAGCGGGTCTGGCACGTGGGCCACGAAAACCCCACCGCCGCCGAGGACAGGTTCCACAAGGACGAGGTTTACCTGATCGAGCTTCTGGCATCGTGCAGCAACGCGACCATCGAGGTGCGCCCGGACGGGAACGACGAGGAGGCCGAGCACGTTGTCGGCGACCCGACGGAGATTGCGATTATCCGCATGTTGCACGATCTTGGCCTTACCAGGGTTGACGCTGAAAGGCAGTACCCCAGGGTGCACGAGCTGCCCTTCGACTCGGGGCGCAAGCTCATGACCACGGTTCACCACGTGGACGACGGTTACCTGGTGGTAACCAAGGGGGCCTTCGACCGGATTCCCATCGACTGGGACGTGGACATGCGGAAACGCGCGACCGAGATCCACGACGACTTTGCCAGGCAGGCCCTGCGGGTTATTGCCGTGGGCTGCAAGGTTTTTGCAGAAAAGCCCGGGGATCTGAGCATCGAGGCCCTGGAAAAGGATTTGAAGTTTATCGGCATGGTGGGGATGATCGACCCGCCCAGGTCGGAAAGCGCGATGGCCGTGGCCCAGGCCAGGGAGGCCGGGATAAGGACCGTTATGATCACCGGCGACCACGTCGTGACGGCGGCGGCCATTGCCCGGGAAATCGGCATAATGTGCGAGGGCGACCGCGCCGTCACCGGGGCGGAGCTTGGCACCATGAGCGACGAGGAACTGCACGAGCAGGTGCGAGGCATTTCGGTTTACGCCAGGGTCAGCCCCGAGGACAAAATCCGGATCGTCCAGGCCTGGACCGCCCACGGCGAGGTCGTCGCGATGACCGGGGACGGCGTGAACGACGCGCCCGCGCTTAAGGCCGCCGACGTAGGCGTGGCGATGGGCATTACCGGCACGGAGGTTTCCAAGAACGCCGCCGACATGGTGATTACCGACGACAACTTCGCGACCATAGTGGACGCGATAGGCGAGGGGCGCAAGTCCTTCGACAATATCCGCAAGACCGTCTGCTTCCTGCTAAGCGTCAACTTCGCGGAGATCTTTATCCTGCTTTCGGGCATGGCCGTGTCGTTCTTCCTGCTTCGCGGCCAGGCGGGCGCGGGTCTGCCGGTAATCACCGCCCTGCAAATTCTTCTGATAAACGTCGTCTCGGACGGTATCCCCGGCTTCTTCCTTGCCTTCGAGCCGGCGGAGGCCGGCGTGATGAGGCGCAAGCCCCTGGGCAAGAACGCGGGTATTTTCGCCGGCGGACTCGGCGGGAGAATCGCCATGAGGTCGGTAACCTTCTCGATCCTTACGCTGGGCGCGTATACCATAGGCTCCAGGGTTCCCCTGGCGAACGGGTTTGATCCCGGGCACACGGTGGGCGTCACGATGGCGTTCGCGGTCCTGTCGTGGGCGTCGGTGCTCAACATCTTCACGATTCGCAGTTCCGATTCCATCTTTAAGACCGGCCTTTTGTCAAACAAGGGCGTCTTCTTCGCGGCGCTGTCCACCATGGCCTTTACCGCCGTCGTGCTGCTGGTTCCGCCTTTGGCCCAGGTCTTCAACGCGCGCCACGACCTGCCCTGGCAGTACTGGCTCGTCATGTTCGGCATCGCCCTTATGCAGGTGGTCATCATGGAAGTCCTTAAGCTAATCGGCAGGATAAGGACGGGGATGGGGACGAGGGTCGCCGTCGCCTAGGCGGCGCGGAATGGGCTCCCGCGAAACGGCGGGGGCCTTCCGCGTCGTACCCTTGCCCCCCCGGGGACTTTTCCTTATAATGATCCGTAGCATGAGCGAAAACAACCGGAAAGACAGTCAAAAGGCCCCCTCGCGGGCGGCGCACTGGGCGGACGAGTACGCGGAAAGGATAATCCGCGAAAAAGGCGAGAAGGATCTCTACACCTGCGCGTCGGGGATTACCCCGTCCGGGACGGTGCATATCGGCAACTTCAGGGAGATTATCTCGGTCGACCTGGTCGTCCGGGCCCTGCGGGATCTGGGCAGGAAGGTTCGTTTTATTTACTCGTGGGACGACTACGACGTGTTCCGCAAGGTTCCCAAGAACATGCCCAAACAGGATGTTCTGGAAAAGCACCTCCGCTTCCCGATAACCATGGTTCCCGATCCCTGGGAAAGGGATTCGAGCTACGCCAGGCACCACGAGGTTGACGTCGAAAGCCGGCTTCCCGCCGTGGGGATCTCCCCGGAGTTCCTGTACCAGGCGGAGCGTTACCGTGAGTCGCGCTACGCCCAGGGTATCCGCAGGGCCTTGGAGCGCCGCGATGCCCTGAAGGACATCCTGGACAAATTCCGCGACGGGGAACACAAAATCCAGGGCGAATGGTGGCCGGTCAGCGTGTTCTGCGACTCGTGCAACAGGGACGAGACGGACATCGAGGGCTGGGACGGCGAGTGGGGTCTTGGCTACAAGTGTGTGGCCTGCGGCCATGGCGAGACCGTCGACATACGCAACGCCAAAGGGGTAAAGCTTGGCTGGCGGGTTGACTGGCCCATGCGCTGGGAATACGAAAAGGTGGACTTCGAGCCCGCGGGCAAGGACCACCACAGCCAGGGCGGCAGCTTCGACACGGCGCGCCTTGTCAGCAAGGAAGTGTACGGGTGGGACGCCCCGGTCAGCTTTCGCTACGACTTTATCGGCATAAAGGGATCGGTGGGGAAAATTTCCAGCTCGTCGGGCGTGGTTGTTGACCTGGGCGACCTGCTGAAGGTGTACACGCCGGAACTGGTGCGCTTCCTGTTCGCCGGGACAAAGCCGAACACGGAATTCACGATATCGTTTGACCTTGACGTGATAAAGATTTACGAGGACTACGACAAAACCGAGCGCCTTGCCTGGATGCTGGAACCGGCGAAGGACGAGGCGACGTACCGCTGGGCCAGGCGTATCTACGAGCTTTCCCGGCCCGCGACGGACGCGGACGGAAAGACCCTGCCCATGGACGGCGAGAAGCCGCCTTTCCAGGTGCCGTTCCGCCACCTGTGCAACCTGGTTCAGATTGCCGACGGCGACGTCGAAAAGACGCTGGCCTCCCTGGGATCCGAATGCCCCTCGCCGGAACGCCTTCGCGCAAGGGCTCTGTGCGCCAAGTACTGGGTGGAAAACTGCGCCCCCGAGGAATTCCGCTTCCGCCTAAGACCCGCCGACGGCTCAAGGGCGGCGCTTTCGGACGCGGAGCAAACGGCGATTCGACTCCTTCGGGACGAGGTCGTTTCCCGCGTCGAAACCTTTGCCGGGGACAAGCCCTGCGCCGAGGCGATTTACGCAATCGCCAAGGACGCGGGCATGGACGGCAAGGATCTTTTTCGCGCCGCGTACCGGGTGCTTATCGACAAGGACCAAGGTCCCCGCCTGGCAAGTTTTCTTAGAACCGTCGACAAACGGCGTCTCCTGGCTATCCTGGCGGCATACTGAACACTGGCTAATAGCGAAACCGAGCCCAAAGGAAAACCTTGCGGTGGCCTTTGAACCCAAAAAACCTAATCAATTTCCTCTTGTTCGTCGACCTTGTGAAGGTATATTTTTTTCTCTCGGAGCTGTTTTTCTACGTCGGCCGGGATGCGCTCGTCTGTGAAAACCCCGGCGACCTTATCAAGTCGTATCAGGCTAAGCACGCCCTGCTTCTGGAATTTTTCGGAATCGGTAAGAACGTAAATGTCGCGGGCGTTTTCCGCCATGTCGATCACCGCCTGCGAACGCATGTGGTCCTTGCCGGTAAAGCCGACCCCGGACATGTAGCCGTCGGTACCGACGAAAAACTTGTCGGCAAAAAAAATTTCGCTGCACTGCTTGGTCATCGGCCCCACCAGTACCTGCGAGTCGGGCTGGTAATAACCGCCCAGCAGTATTATCCTGGTGCGGGACGCATGGCGGATAAAATTTACGATGAAGACGGAATTTGTTATGATCGTTATGTCTTTCTGTGCGTTAGCAAGTTCCTCCGCGAGGAGCGCGCAACAGGAGCCCGATTCGATCATAATCGTCTCTCCCTCGTTTACCATTGCCGCCGCCGCCTTCGCGATCCTGCGTTTGATGTCGTAATTGAAGGCGATCCGTTTGCCGACGTCGTCCGCGCTGTTCAGGCAGGCGTACCCGTGTTCCCTTCGCACTAGCCCGCGTTCCTCAAGGGTATCCAAGTCCTTTCGTATCGTGACCTGTGAAACACTCAAGAGTTCCGACAAAGCGATTACCTCCGCCCGGCCATGCTTGGATAGAACTTCTAGAATTTTTGTCTGTCTATGTGTTGTCATTTCTTTCCTCTCCTTCTGGCACCCTCGCCATGTATTTGTTGCTAGGAATCTGGTGCAAAACAGTCCGTATTTATAAGATACATAAATTGGTGCACTAGTCAAGGAAAATACTTCAAATGTAGGATTATTGCGGTACACTATTTGGGTTTGACGCCGATTTCAGCCCCAAGGTTTACTCAACTAATTGCCCAAGCCCCCCTGTTTCAATTTCCTTTAGGTAGTCCCTGGGGACGTTCCGCACCAGAAGTCTCCTGTTTTTCCATTCCGTGTCGGCAATGGCCTGTCTCAACTGCCTAAGCGCGCCTGGCAAAATGCAGTAGAGTTTTTCCATGTCGAGAATAATCGTGACCGGGTAATCCTCACGGCTTTCGTGCTCCTTTATCTTTGCCAGCTCCTCCAATACCGCCGGTATGTTTTCGCTCGCAAGCTCCCCGTTTAGGCACAGGACGATCCCCTTGGACTCGTCCCTTCGAAGCACGGCGAAACCTTCCTCCTGCACGACCAGGTTTACGAAGCCGGTCAGCTCGAAAACCTCCCGGACGGCCGGGCTTATTTTTTTTATCACGAACTGCCGTTTTTTTTCCATGGACGATTTCTTGGCGTTCAGTAGAACCCGCAGGCCCATGCTGGAAATATAATCCAAATTCTCGAAATCGAGTGTCATTTCGGTTATCTCGTCGCCCCACTGCTTGATCTTTTGTTCCAGCAGCGGGGCGTTTGCGGTATCAAGACGGCCGGCCAGCTTCATCACTACCGCTGTCCTGTTCTTTACCTCGATATCTATGGTCATATTCCCTCTTTCCGCCATGACTTTGTCAGTTCAAGCCGGTTTGTCCCGTTTTCACGACTGTAATGTATTATATCGACAATTTTCCTTGCAATCAATATGCCAAGCCCCCCCGGCCTGCGCTTGTCGATGGGCAGGGTGACGTCCGGCTCGTCGTGTTCCAATGGGTTGAACGGCCGGCCGCAGTCGCGGAAAGTAAAGGTGATCTCCGTTTTTCCGGGCGTTGCGCGCGTTCGGCAGTCGACGGTTACCTCACCGTCCGCCTTTTCGCCTCCCCGGTACGCGTGGTTGGCAATGTTCACAAAAACCTCCTCGGCGGCGAGCTCCACGTGTCCGCGTTCCCGCGCCGGGCAGCCGGCGGCTTCCAGCTCCCGCCCTATAAAGCCGGCAAGCGCGCCAAGTTCCGAGACCTCGGCCCTAATGGTTAGCTCGACGGCCGCGCCTTCGATTCGCAGGGCAAGCATTGTTATGTCGTCCGATTGTTCTGCTCCGTTCGCAAATATTTCTATGTCATTACGAAGGCCGGGAAGTATCTCGCGCAAGGGTCGTGGGGCATTTGCGTCCAGGAACTCCTTCATCCGGTTCTTGCCGTAAAACGCGCCTTCCGCGTTCTCCGCCTCGACTATGCCGTCGGTGTAGAGGAACAGCATGTCGCCTTTTTCCATTTGTACCTGCTGGCAGCGATACCTGGTGTCTTCCATGGCGGCGAGCACGAGATCCGCCTGGGATACAAGAAACTCGAAACCCCGGCCTTCGTCCCGGTTTCCACGCAGCAGCATCGGCGGGTTGTGGCCGGCGTTGACGTACGAAAGGCGGCCGGAGGAAATTTCCAGGACGCACAGCCACATCGTGACGAACATGCCCGTGGTGTTGCTGTCGCAAAGCTCGCGGTTCGCGGTCTCCAGCGCGAGTTCCAGGTTGTCCTGGTTTTGTAGCCGGTTCTTGACTATGGTTTTGGTGGTCGCCATGAACAGCGCGGCCGGTATTCCCTTGCCGGAAACGTCCGCGACGACCACGGCAAACCGGTCGTCGTCGATAAAAAAGAAGTCGTAAAAATCGCCGCCCACCTCCCTTGCCGGATGCACCTCGGCGTAGAGATCGAGCGTGTTTTTCCTGTCCCGGAACGGGGGGAAATTGTTGGGAAGCATGTTCGCCTGGATCCGCGTCGCGATGTCAAGCTCCGTGTCCATGCGCTCCCGCTCCGCGGTGGCCCTTGCCGTTTCCGCGATGTGCGCGCGGAGCTGGGACGTCATCTCGTTGAACGACGAGGCGAGCTGCTCCAGCTCGTCGCCGGTCCTTACGACCACCTCGCGGCCAAGGTTGCCGCCGGCCACTTCCTGGACGCCGTGGCTGAGCGCAAGCACCGGGCCGGTGATTGCCCGCGTAAAGCGGATGGCGAAGAACGCAATCGCCGGCAGGATAAGCAGAATGAGCAGGGCTATGCTTCCGGCCAGGAACAGTATGTACATGTCTATCGCGGCCCTGTTGGCCTCGGTAATCTCCCATATCTGGCTTTCGATTTGCATGACCGGGACGTATATTTCCTGGGCGGGGACCGTGACCCCGAGACTCCAGCCCAGGGTGCGGATTGGGGCGTAGGCGACGTAAAAGGGAATTCCGTCCATCTCCAGCTCGGTCATGCCCGTCGCGCCAAGCGTCATGCTAAGCCCCAGGCTGCGAAGGCGCGGATCCGGGGATTGCAGGAAGTTCTCCCCCTCGACAAGCCCCTCCTCGCCAAGCGTTACCTCCACGCCGTCCATCGAGTACACCACCGTCCCCTGGCGGTTAAGGATGAAAAACTGCCCGCTCCGCCTTATCCCGGTGGGATCGATTATCCGGGAAAGGTCGGAAAGCCGCACCGTGCTTCTGGCGACGCCCCTGAAAACGCCGTTCCCGTCGAAAAAAGGGACGGCGCAGGAAATGGCCGGCCCCCTGCCCCGCCGGTCCCTGTACACGTCCGCCCAGTACAGGCCGCCGCCGTCCCTTGCCCGCGTGTACCAGAGGGAGACCCGCGGGTCGTATCCCGTCTGGATCCAGGGAAACGCGTCCACCGCTATGACGAAGCCGGATTCGCTGTTTATGGTGCTGGAGGCGATGCCCCAGTCCACAACCGTTATCTGTCTTAGGATTTCCGTGGCGTTCCCTATCAGTTCCGCCTCGGCGCGCACGGCCGGGAAATCGACGCTGGGCACGGTGTACATGTGCGGCCCGGCCGGCGGAACTTCCCCGGCCATGACGCGCGGCAGGGGCCTGGGTCTCCAGCCCTCGCTGCTGGCGTAAATGGAGCCGGCCATGTCGGCGGCCATGCGGGTGTGGCTTTCGATCCTGCCGAGCCGCTCGTCAAGTAGAAGCACGGTGTCAATCGCGGCGCGGTTGATCTTCTCGGTGTGCAGCACTTCCAGCATGTAGGCGCTGATGTCGGAGGCGCTGTTCCCCAGGACGGCCGAGTTGCGGAACACCGTCCCCCTTATCCTTTCGATGGAGGCGAAAAACACGACGCTAAGCAAAACGGTAAGGGCAAGGAACGCCCCTATGCTCTGGGTAAGAAGCCGCGCCTTTAGCTTCATTGCCGCGCCTCCGGGGCGGACGTCGGGAAAATGCGGAGGAACCTGCTCTCCGCCGCCTTAAGGTCGCTCATCCACTGGAAGCCGTCGAAAAGACCCTCCCCGTCCTTCCATTGCGGCAGCATCATCGAAAGGTTTTCGACGTTGACTGCCCGGTTCAGGTCCGCCGTCCTTACAAGCTGCGGGGAAAAGAAAAAATCGTCGTCCAGGGTTTCGCCCGCAAGCATCGCGGCCAGTATCCGCATGGTCACCCTGCCGGCAAGCTTGTGGTCTATGGTCGTGCTTGCCAGCCATGTTTCCCGGTGGCGCTGCATAAGGCGCAGGCTTTCGTTCGAGATGCCCGTGCTGAACATTTTTGCGTCGCGCCTTCCGGCCAGGCTAAGCGCCTCCGCGACGCCTATGGCGAATTCGTTCCAGGGAACCCAAAAGGCGTCAACCGAGCCCGGGGGGATATAGGGCAGGGCGGAGGAAACGGCCTCCCAGGCCGAGGCGCGGGGGTTGTCCAGGCCGTAGAGCCTGACCCGGCCGGCTTCCAGGATTCTGCCCTGGCGCACGAATTCGCCGAATTCCCAGTCGTGGCGATCCAGGAACGTTATCCCCGGCGGCCCGGTTACGCGGAAAACCCTTGGGGGCCGCCCGGTTCCGTCGTCGGTGTAGGCAATCAGCGTTTCCAGGCTTAGCCGGGCAAGGCTGTAGTCGTCCTGGAAGGTGGTGACAAGCCCGGGGATCGACCTTCCGTCCCTGAACGGAAGAGCCTCGAAGGTTACGATGCGTATGCCCCGGTCGGCGATTGGCCTGAGTATGTCGTAGGTAAAGCCCATTCCGCCGTTCACGAAGACAAGCCCGTCGTAGTCGGCCATGGCGATGCCCCGGGCAAGCTCCTTGAACCTTTCCCTGTCGGCGTCCGCGTCCATGGCAAAGGCGTCCACGGTAAAGCCCATGGAGCGCCCCTCGGCGACGCCGGCCTCTATGAACTGCCAGGTGTTGCCCCCGTCCTTTTCGTTGACCAGCAGGGCGATCTTTACGATGCCGTCCGCCATCGCCCCGGGCATGATTCCCTCCAGAAGAACCGGAACCGTCGGCATTGGGGTTGCCGACGAAAGGGCGTTCGTTTGTTCCCTTGGGGCGCAGGTGTCTAAAAGAAAAAAGACGGGCACAAGCACGAGCGCCACAAACGAGACGGCTTTTTTTTTGTATGTGTGAAACTTTTTTAAGTGGAGGCGGAAAAAGGCAGCATTGCGTTTATCTACCATTGCTTTGTGGCTTAGGAGTAGTTAAAAGTACTCGCGCAGCTTTTCCTTCCAGTCTCCCCCCTTCTGAATGGTTGCCTTAACCCCCATGGTTTCAAGGTTCCTGGTCCTTTCGTCGTCGCCCGAAGCCGTTACCGCGATAACCGTCATTGTCTGGGAATAAGTGCCAAGCCGCCTGATAAGCTCCTCGCCCCTCATGTCTGGTAGTTCCAGTCCCGTTATAAGGCAGGAAACCTTGCCACCGCCGATTGCGGTCAAGGCGTCCTCGCCTCGTTCGAAGTCCACGGAGTCAAGCCCCAGTTCCGACAGGAAAAACTTCATCGCCTTGCGAAAAAATCTACTATTGTCAACGTGAATGATGTGCCCCATTTCATTTCAGTATACACTGGCAGGTCTTAAAAAACAAGCAAAAAATACAAGAATTATCGGTGAATTGTCGCCTTTGGTTTGTACTCATAGTCTTGTGGCAAATTGGAGCGCACGGCTTCTTAAATGTGGCCGGATAACAACCGATAATAGAAAAATATGAACGCGCTTCTGGTTTTATACGCCGGCAACCTGGCCGGCGAGGCTTTCGAGCCCGTCCTTGGGGAAAAAAACAGCCTGTCCCTGGCCGTAGAGCGGGCCCGGGGATTTCCCGGGGTCGGCAAAACTGTGCTGCTTACCGGATCCTCGCTGGTGCCCAGTTTGGAAGGCGTGGTGGTCGAGGGCAGGGAAGAACCCTGGACCGTCAGGGCCCTGCTAGAGGCCATCGCCGCCCACTCCAGGGAACCCTTCGATTTTGGCTATTTCGCCTGGGCCGATTGCCCCTTCCTTGATCCGGATCTTGCCGGGAAACTTGCCGAAAGGCACCTTCGCTACGCCGCCGAGTATTCCTACGCCGACGGCTGGCCCCACGGCCTTGCCCCGGAACTGCTTTCGCCTGGAACCGCCGCCATACTCGCCAAAATCCTGGGCGACGACGACGGGGGCCCGGTGGGGCGGGACGCGCTGTTCTCGGTTATCCAGAAGGACATAAACGCCTTTGACATCGAGACCGAGATTTCCTCGGTTGACCTGCGCTGCCACCGCCTAAGCCTGGCCGCCGATTCCGGGCGGAACCTGCTCCTGTTGCGTCGCTTTGTCGCCTCCGGGGACGACGGCGCGGGGGAAATACCCGACACCGCCGCCGTGGAAAAGATTGTCGCGGAAAGGCCGGAGTGCCTGCGAACGCTTCCGGCCTTTTACCCGATCCAGGTTTTCGGCGGTTGCCCGCAGGCCTGCGCCTATTGCCCCTGGCCGGTGGCCTCGGACAGCCCGGTTACCGAAAGGCGGGACCAAATGGAGCCCGGGCAGTTCGACGCGCTGCTCGAAAAAATCGTCGCCTTCTCCGGCGACGCGGTCATAGACCTTTCCCTGTGGGGGGAGCTTTCGCTCCATCCCCAAAAGCTGGAACTGGTCGGGATGGTGCTGCGTCGCCCGGAGCTTGCCCTTGTCATAGAGACCTCCGGCATAGGCTGGAAGAACGGGGAACTGGAACAAATCGCCGAGATGGCGCGGAACGCCGCGCCGCGCCGGATGGCCTTTCCCCCGGCTCTTTCGTGGATAGTCTCGCTGGACGCCGCGGATCCGGCAAGGTACAAGGAGGTACGCGGGGCCGGGTTTGCCGAGGCAAACGACTGCGCGAAAAAGATCCTGTCCCTTTTTCCGAAGGACGCATACGTGCAGGCGGTTCGGACGCAGGGCGCGGAGGACGACATAGAGCGGTTCTATCGTTCGTGGAAGGAGGCCGCCTCGGCGAACACCATCATCCAGAAGTACGACGATTTCTGCGGGATGCTGCCGCGAAAACAGGCTTCCGATCTTTCCCCGGTGCAAAGGCAGCCCTGTTGGCACCTTATGCGGGACATGCCCATCCTGATTGACGGCACGGTACCATTGTGCAGGCAGCAGGTTTGCCGGAAGCAGCCCGACGCGATCACGCTGGGAAACGCCTTTAGCGAAGCGCTTGAAACAATATGGGAGCGGGGCCGGCGGCATTACGACGGGCAGGTATCCGTGGTGGCCGCCAGGGCCGGAGCAAAATACGATTCCCTGTGTGAAAAGTGCGATGAGTACTATACCTACAACTTTTAACGAGATGCTGCCCTCATACACCGTAATCGGCGGTAGGGAGCGCCTTGGCTCCGCGGGTCTTTCCGCCGTGGTCTTAAACCGTGGCAGGCGCTATTCCAGGCGGAACATGTTCCACGACATGGAAAAAACCGGTTTCGACCAGATTGTCTCGGTGGAGCCCCCGCCGGCCCAATACGACATCGAGGAGCTGGCGGCGCAGTTTCCTTTCGTGCGTTTCGTGCTGCTCAAGGAGGCCATAAGCCTGGGGGAACAGATCAACCTGGCG
The DNA here is from genome assembly GCA_009786675.1 of Treponema sp. The sequence goes on from WQRP01000004.1 coordinate 23,999, forward strand.
GTGTCGGAACTGGATACCCCGCTGTTTTTCGTTACCTGGAACGATCTCAGGTTCGTGGTGGGGGGGGGGGCCCAGAGAATGATGGAGCGGCTTAGCTTTCCCGCTGAAAACGGGGAACAGGGCGAGGAGAGAAACTTTGCCAGGCGGCTCTGCACCGTTCCCGTCATACAAAGCCAGCGCTTCGAAACGCTTCCGACGCTAAGGGCCCCGGTACTGCCCCGAAAGAAGGGGCATACCCGCAGCCTTAGCCCATCGCGGGAGGGGCTTCGCAGCCTTTACCCCTTTGACGGCGTCGGCGTGTATGACCGAGAGCGTTTTATCCGCATGGGCGGATTCGACGGAACGCTGAAAAGCAGTTACTGGCAGCTAATGGACTTCGGTTTTCGCGCCCACCTGTGGGGCGAGGAAATTTCCGCGACCCAAACGCTAAAGCTTTCCTACGAGGCCTCGCCCCCAGTCGAGGACACCTCGACGGGAATCGATTACCGTCGTTTTTATCTAAAAAACCTTGCCCCGGTATTCCGCAAGGATTACGCCCACCTGCCCCTGCGGCGCTTCCCCCGTTTTATGCTCCAGGCCGGGGAATGTTTTTTTAGCGCCTGCGAGGATTTTTCCGACGGCCGCCAATGGGTGCACACCAACCGTTTCAGGTGGAGGTGCGATCCCAGGGCGATCGCCGGACTTTGGACGCCGGGCAATGCCGAGGAAAGCGTTCATACACTGCGGCAGGAAAGCTCGGCATGACGGGAATAGTACTCCAGGCCCGCCTTGATTCGTCGCGTCTGCCGGAGAAGTCGCTGCTCCCCCTTGGGGGAAGGCCGCTGATACTTAGGGTAATGGAAGCCCTGAACAAAGTCCCCGCGGAACTTAGGGTGCTTGCCTGTCCCGGGGATTCCGTCGCGGCCTTTGGGCCGCTTGCCGCCGAGGCTGGTTTTTCGCTGTTCGGCGGCCCCAAGGACGACGTGCTTAAACGCTACTGTCTTGCCATACAAAAATTCGGCATGGACAACGTGATAAGGGCAACGGGCGACAACCCATTTGTGTTTGCCGACGCCGCCGCCGAAATCGTCGCCCAGGCCATTGCCCTTGGCGCGGACTATGCGGGATACGGCGGCCTACCCGTGGGGGGGGGGGG
>WQRP01000005.1 GCA_009786675.1 Treponema sp.
CGGAAAACTCCCCGCCCTGGAATTCAAGGTTCACCCCCCGCAAGGCGTGAACCGTCTGCCCGTTCAGCCCGTAGTCCTTCACCACGTTTTCGGCCTTCACTACCGTCATATAAGCCCCCCTTCGAATGTCGCTTGTACTATTTATCTAGTACAATACTAATTGAACTAGTACAATATGTCAAGCGGAAATTTCGCGGTTTGCGAAAGTTTTTTTTGGGGCGGGTCGGGATTTTCCCCTTGCCGGAAGTCATTTTGAGCTGTAAGCTGGATTGAGGGCTAACCGATACCACAAGTTCAGGTAATGACACAAGCGGAAAAGGCCGAAATCGCCCTGAAAGCGTTCGAGCTAAAGCAACAAGGCAGGTTGGACGAATATCAGCGAACCAAACGACAAATCCCTTTGCCATCCTACTATGGCTAAATTTATCAAAGACCACATAGAATATTTTGGAGAGGACTTTTTCGAAAAGTATGGATGGAACCTTGCCGAAGCTGAAGCGGAATAATGGAATGGACTGACCTACTCGATAGCATTGTTTCGGCGGCGATTGATATAAACGAAGGCAGAAGGAACCTTGCAACTAAGGGTTTTGAAGCCGTAGGACGACTCTTTTACGAAGACGGTATCTCAACCGCCCTTGAAACATTCAAGAATGCCCAAGCCTGTGCAGATCCGCAAATGATGGTATTGATCGAACTGACCTTCCTCCAGCAGGAACTGCGATGAAGCCGACACCATCACCCGCAACAGCCTGCGGCTGGCTATCCAAAGCTTCTAGGATGCCCTGCGAACTCTTAAAGTCGTGGAGGACGGCACCCTTTACAAGGCCGCAGAGGCAACTGTCCGTACTCACGACCTATAGGACACCCGCCTTCCTTGGAATGGATATCCCGAGGGTAGCCGAATGCTCGGCCGGGGTCAAGAAGCCCAGCGATTCGTGGGGGCGGTAATGATGATACTTGTCCAGCCACCTGTCCACCACGCTCTGAAGCTCAGCGGCGTTCATCGGTTCGTAGCTGTAGTCGAGGCACTCCTTCTGCAGCGTGCCAATGAGCCTCTCCACGAACGGCTTGTCCTTCGGGCTTTTCGGCCTGGTCCAGTACTGCGTTACGCCCTGCGAGGCAAGGTACGCCTCGGCCTCCAGCATGTTTTCGCTCCCGTTGTCGTTCACGAAGATTGCCTCGCGCCCGAACCTGGCCAGCGTCTTTTCCATTGCGGTCTTGGCGTTCCGGCTGGAGGGGCGGGTCGCGATGTGCACTAGGGCCTCCCGCCTCGCCCTCCAGGAGTCTGTAGGGCTTTCTTCTGCGCTCGTGGCTCTTCCGTGCCGATTTCGAGAGCTTTCCGCGCCTTTCCGTGTCCGCCCGAAAGAAAAGGTTCTCCCGGGATATCAGCCGGCCTATCGTCGCGACGCTAGGAACACAGGACATCGTCCTCAGCAGGATCGGGCGTATTTTTTTCGCCGAGTATGTGGGGTCGGCCTTCCGTATCTCCCTTACCCTGCCCACGAGTTCACGGGTGTATGACGGCTCCCGCTTCTTTTTAGGGGCCGTAGGCATGTCTTCCAGCGTGGACAGGCTGCGCCTGTCGAACCTTTTGTTCCAGCGGTGGAAGTACGACTTGTGCAGGCCGAAATGCCGGCAGGTCAGTACGGCGTTCGGCCTGCCGTCGCCGGAGAACTTCGGCGACTCGTTGCGGTGCCAGTCCAGCACCTTGAGGCGGAACCTCGCCTTTGGCGACGGTTCCCGCGTTTCCGGTCTCGTCAGTTCCCTCTGGCGGGGGAATACTGTTACAATGTTTGTCGGACACCCGATGCGGCCTTTTATGGCTGCTCCTCCTGCGAATGAGTTGTGCTTTACCCATTCAAGCAGAAGTCGGGTGTCCTATTTGTTTCTGAGTTTAGACAGACCGCGAAAAAAACCGCGGCCAGGCGTCTTGAATTGCGGCCGCGAATTTGGTATGCTGGAAAAATCAGATGAGCGAGATGCCTTTCCATGCCGCCGGGCTCCGGTTTTCCTGCACCAGGTGCTCGGGCTGCTGCCGCCACGACGGCGGCTTCGTGTTTCTGTCCGAGCTGGATCTTTCCAGGCTGGCGGGGGTTCTCGGCATGGGCCACGCCGACTTCGTGGACGCCTGGTGCCGCTGGGTTCCGTACGTCCCGGGCTACGAGCGCCTGTCGCTGCGGGAAAAGGCGAACCTGGACTGCGTTTTCTGGAAGGACGGGGGCTGCTCGGTTTACGAGGCCAGGCCGCTCCAGTGCAGGGCCTTTCCCTTTTGGGATTCGGTTCTGTGCTCGCCGCGGGCGTGGGAAAGGATGGCCGGGGAGTGCCCGGGGATAAACTCGGGGAGGCTTCACCCGAAGGAAGAGATTGACGGTTGTCTTCGTCAACTGGAGGATGAGTTGGTTATAGAACGATCCGTCCCGAAGAAGCCGCATACCGTGGGGGGTTAGGTGCGGATACGTTTTTGGGGGGTCCGGGGATCCCTTCCCGCCCCTTTGGGCGCGCCCCAGGTCAGGGAGAAGCTGTCCGCGATACTGCGCCAGGCCCTGCCCGGGGACCTGGCGGATCCCGAAAGCAGGGCTCGTTTCATGGCCGGGCTTCCGCCCTGGCTTTTCGGCACGGTCGGCGGCAACACTTCCTGCGTGGGCGTGGACATCGACGGCTTCGACGAGCGCATAGTCTTCGACTGCGGGTCCGGCATAAGCGAGCTGGGAAAGGCCGCCGCCGGATCCAGGTACCATGTCTTTCTTTCGCACTTCCACTGGGACCACCTGCAGGGGCTTCCCTTTTTCTCCCCCGCCTTTGACCCGTCGGTCGCCCTGGATTTTTACTCGCCCAGGCCGGGCTTCGAGGCCGACCTTTCCGGGCTTATGCGCGAGCCCTATTCCCCGGTGTCGATGGGCGACATGCCGTCGAAAAAGTCCTTCCGCCTGCTGGAGGGGCCGGTCCGCGTGGGGCCGGCGACCGTCTCCTTTAGGAAGATGGGCCATCCGGGCGGCTCGTTCGCGTACAAGGTCAGCCACGGGGGAAAGCGGTTCATATACGCGACGGATTCGGAGCTGGAGCCCAGGGATTTCGCTGGCGGCGACGATAACGTGGCCTTTTTCAAGGGCGTGGACGCGATTGTGCTGGACTCCCAGTACACGCTTATCGAGGCGATCGAGAAGCGCAGGTGGGGGCACAGCCCGTACAGCATGGCGGTGGAGTTCGCGATGAACTGGGGGATTGGGCATCTGGTCCTGTTCCACCACGATCCCGGATCCGACGACAGAAGGCTCCACGAGATGCTCCGTTCGGCCCGCCAGTACCTGCGGCTAATCGGCGGCGAGGGTATCGAGATAAGCCTTGCGGTCGAGGGCCTTGAAATTGTATTGTAGCAGCGGTTTTTAGGAGAACGAATGCCACGAATTTTCAGACGACTAATCGGCCTTGCGGCCGCCCTGGTTGCCCTTGGGCTTTTGGCCGGGGCCGCCGCGATCGCGGCCTTCGCCTTCGGCAACTCGCCGCCCCCGTCCCTGCCCGTCCCGTTCCCGTATGTCGACGGCGTGGCGCTGGAACGGGAAGGCTCGGCGGACGGCGGCGCGGTTGTGCGTTTCGAGGTCAGGCGCGGCGAAAGCTCGCAGTCGGTGGGGAACAGGCTGGAGGCCGCCGGCCTTATCCGGAACAGGGACTTCTGGAACCTGATGGCCAGGTTCCGCGACGGCCACGTAAGGGCCGGCAGCTACCTGATCGAGGTTCCCTCCAGCCAGATGGCCATACGCGGCCTTCTGGAATCGGGCAGGGAGGTCCTGGTGCGGGTCACCGTGCCGGAGGGTCTTACGGTAAGGGAGACGGCTCTAATCATGGAGGGCGCGGGCGTGACCACGGCGCGGGAATTCATGGACGCCGCCTCGGACCCGGAAACCCTGGCCAGGTTCCGCGTTCCGGCCCCGACCATGGAGGGCTTTCTGTTCCCGGACACCTACCTGTTTCCCGCCGGCTTTCCCGCCGCCAGGGTCGTGCACGCGATGGCCGAGAACTTCTTCGCCCAGATCGCCGCGATCGACGCCGGGATGCTTGCCATGTCGCCGGAGGAACTGCTAAGGACGGTCGTCCTGGCCTCGATAGTCGAGAAGGAGCACCGGGTGGCGGAGGAGGCGGCGGTCATGGCGGGGGTTTTCTCGAACCGGCTGGGCATCGGCATGATGCTGCAGTCCTGCGCCACGATTGTGTACATCCTTGCCGAGGTTCTGGGCGAGGATCACGAGGAGACGATCCTGCACAGGCGCTACGGCAACAGGATCCTGTACAGGCATCTTGTGATTCGCAGCCCGTTCAACACCTACATGGTCCCCGGGCTGCCCCCCGCGCCGATAGCCTCCCCCGGGGCGGTCGCCCTGCGGGCGGCCTTCAGCCCGGCGCGGACCGACTACCTGTTTTTCGCGCTTAGGCCTGGCGGGGGCGGTCGCCACAATTTTTCCAGGACCCTGGCGGAGCACAACAGGTTCGCCAGGGAGTTCCACGAGTCGCTTAGGTAGCCCCCGGGCGTATGGGCGGCCGCATAGCCAAGTCGACCATTCAGGAGGTGCAGGACCGGCTGGACGCCGTCGCCGTGGTCGAGGGGTACATCCGGCTGGAAAAGCGCGGGGGATCCTACTGGGGCAGGTGCCCGTTCCACGCCGGGGGGCAGGAGCGCACGCCCTCGCTTAAGGTGGATCCGGACAAGAAGCTTTACAACTGCTTCGGCTGCGAGAAGGGCGGCGGGATAGTCGGCTTTGTCATGGACATGGAAAAGACCGATTTTCCCGAGACGATCAGGGGCCTTGCCCGCAGGTTCGGCGTGGAGATAGCGTACGAGGAGGGGAGCCGGCGGGACGCGGCGGCGGACGAGGCGGAGCACTCCCGCAGGGAGCAGCTTTTCGAGCTGTACCGCCGCACCGCCGTCACTTTCGGCCACTTCCTGCTGGAAAGGCCGGAGGGAAAACCCGCCCTGGACTACCTTCTGTCCAGGAAAATCGACAGGGAAATGATCGCGCGCTTCAGGCTGGGCTACTCCCCCCCGGACAGGAACTGGCTGTACCGGTTCCTGCGGGAAAAGGGCTATTCCGGGGACTTCCTGGACGGGTCCGGGCTTTTCTCGGCGAACTACAGGGGGATGGCCTTCTTCTCCGGCCGGCTGATGTTCCCCATCTGCGACAGGCAGGGGCGGACGGTCGCGTTCGGGGGCAGGGCGCTTCCCGGGGCGGTGCAGTCCGACGGCAGGGAGCCGCCAAAGTACGTCAACAGCCGCGAGACGGACGCCTACAGCAAGGGACGGATCCTCTACGGCCTGGACCTGGCCCTGCTGGAGATTCGCAGGAGCAAGACCGTTTACGTGGCCGAGGGCTACATGGACGTCATCGCGCTGCACCAGGCCGGCGTCACGAACGCCGTGGCACCCTGCGGCACCTCCTTTACCGACGATCAGGCCAGGATCCTGCGCAACTGGGCGGACTCCGCGGTGCTGGTCTTCGATTCCGACGAGGCCGGGCTGAAGGCCGCCGACAGGGGCATCGTGGCCTGCCGCAAAAACGGCCTTGCCTGCTCGCTGGCCGCCCGGGGAAAGGCCGCCGGGGGGGAGGAAATGAAGGATCCTGCCGACATTCTGCAAAAATTCGGCGCGGAAACCTTGATGAAGTCGATGCAAAACGTTACAATGGACCTTGAGTATCTTATCGCCAGAGGCAAGGCGCTGTACGACACCTCCGTACCCCAGGGTAAGGCGGGGGCGTTTACCGTGCTTTACCCGTATCTGGACGCGCTTAATTCACAGACGGAACGGGACGCATGCCTAGAGGTCGCCGCCGATGCGTTTCGCGCGGACAGGGAATCGGTAAGGGCCGACTACGGGCGGGGAAGGCGCCCCGGCGCGGAGGCGGGGGCCGAGGGATCCCGTCGCGCGGAAAAAACGGTGCGCATGAACGACGAGCTGTTCCTGCTCGTCCTGGTGGCGGTCAACTCGGGCCTGTACGCCGAGTTCCGCGCCTCCGTGGCCATGCGGGAAATTGAGGATCCCGCCGCGAAGGAACTTTTCGTCGCCCTGGAGGAATGCCTTATGAACGGCGAGGAGGGCACCGAGGCCCTTCTGTCCCGCATAACCTGGGACGGGCTGCGGGAATTCGTGGTGGAAAGGGGGATTTCCCCGGAGTTCGAGATTGGGGAGGCCTGCGACCCAAGGAAAATGATGGAGGACGGCATAAAGAGGGTAAGGACCAAGAAACTCCGCCGCAGGGTTTCCGAGATAGCCGGCGAGCTGCGGCTTATGGAACGGAATTTCGGCGCGGGGGACGACGGGGGCGATTTTCAGGATTTGATTGCCGAGAAAATGCGACTTGACGCCGAAATACGCATACTGGAAGGTAAGTAAGTAATGACGGATACGCACAAAGAAGTGGAAAGCGGCGGGGATTCCCGGTCCATGGAGACGGATGCCGTGGATTCCGGCCAGGCGCGGATCGACGGGGACGGGGCGGAAGCCGTGGGCGAGGCCCTGGAAATGGATCCCGACGTGGCCAAGCTGCTCGAGGAGGCGAAGGAAAAGAAAACGATTTCCTTCGAGCAGCTGATTGACTCCCTGCCCGCGCACATATCCGAGACCGACAAGATAGAGCCGGTGCTCGCCCTGCTGGAGGCCAACGGCGTGCAGATAGTCGAGGAGGACGATTCCTCCGACGACGACGGCAAGCCGGAGGAGGCCAAGCGGGCCGAGCCGGGCAAGAAACGCGCCGATTCGGCCGACAAGAAGGCGTCCCTGGTGGACGATCCTGTGCGGATGTACCTGCGGGAAATCGGGCGGGAGAACCTTCTTACGGCGGAGCAGGAAATCGAGCTTTCCAGGCAGATGGAGGAAGGGGAGAACATCATAAAGGACGTGATCAAGAAGTCCGGCATGGTCATCCCCGAGTTCTACCGAATCTCCGAGGAGGTGTTCTCCAAAAAGGACCTGCGGGAGATGAACCTTTCCAAAAAGGAGATGACCGAGTTCATGGCGGAGCGCAAGCGCCTGGGCTCGTTCTACAAGGACGGCCTGCGGACGATCCAGGCGGACCTGAAGCACTACGTGGAAATCAAGCAGCGGCTGATAGACCGGGGGGTGGACTACCTTACGGACAAGGACATCGCCGGCCTTCGCAGGAGGATCAACCGCGTGCTAAAGAACGTGCAGATCCACCCCGACGAGCTGCAGGACATATCGGAAAAATTTATCAAGGCGTCCACGGAAATAAGCGAGAACAGAAGGGAGCAGGAGCGCATAGGCAGGCACCTTAGGGTCGAGTCGCTAAAGGACCTGCGTACCCTGGGGCGCAACCTTACGATCCAGGCCGAAAGGGAAAGGCTGGAGGAGGATCTTGGGCTTACCGCCGACGAAATCAAGGAAAAGATCCGGCTGATACAGGTAAAGGAAAAAAACCTCCGCTCGATAGAGAACGAGTTCGAGGAATCTAGCGAGAACATCAGCCTTATGGCCAAGGAGATACGCGACGGCAGGGACAAGATGAAGCGCGCCAAGGACCGGCTTATAAAGGCCAACCTTAGGCTGGTGGTTTCCATCGCGAAGAAGTACACCAACCGGGGGCTTCACTTTTTCGACCTGGTCCAGGAGGGCAACATCGGCCTTATAAAGGCCGTCGAGAAATTCGAGTACAAGAAGGGCTTCAAGTTTTCGACCTACGCGACCTGGTGGATAAGGCAGGCGATTACCCGGTCGATATCCGACCAGGCAAGGACGATCCGCATCCCCGTCCACATGATCGAGCAGATCAACAAGGTCTCGCGGGAATCCCGCCAGCTTTTGCAGTCCCTGGGACGGGAGCCGACGGACGAGGAGGTCGCCGAGCGACTCGGCTGGACGGTTCTGCGCGTCAAGCAGGTCAAAAAGGTCGCCAAGGAACCGATCAGCCTGGAGATGCCGATCGGCGAGGAGGAGGATTCCCTTCTTGGCGACTTTATCGAGGACAAGGACGTGGAAAACCCGGCCCTGCGCACCGCCCGCACGCTTTTGCAGGAGGAGGTCTCGGACGTGCTAGCCACCCTGCCGCCCCGCGAGCAGGAGGTGCTGAAGATGCGTTTCGGGCTCGGGGACGGCTACTCGCTTACCCTGGAGGAGGTCGGCCTGCTGTTCAAGGTGACGCGGGAGCGTATCAGGCAGATCGAGGCGAAGGCCCTGCGAAGGCTGCGCCACCCCAGGCGGGCGACGAAGCTCAAGGACTTTTTGGATAACTAGGTGCGAAAATATAAGGAGCAGATATGGTAACGGAAAACGAGCTTAACAAACTGCGGGTGCTGCAGGACATTCTTTCGCGGAAGATACGGCTGGAGCAGGCAATCCTGGAGATACCCAAGCAGCTTGTGAACCTGGAAGAGGCGTACAACAGGACCCGCAAATCGTTCATAGACAAGAACCTTGAGTACGAGAAAATCAAGGTCGCCGAGGAGGAGGCCAGGGCGCTTCTGAAGGACGCGGAGGCGGCGCGGGAAAAGGCCGAGAAGACCATCTCCGAGATCAACACCCAGCGCGAGTACGAGGCCCTGGACAAGGAGCGCCACACCGCCGAGGAAAGGGAACAGCAGTACGGCAGGGAGGTTCAGCATAAGGAAAAGACCCTTCTGGAACTGGGGGGGCAGATAAAGTCCCACGCCGGGCTTATCGAGCAGCAGGAAAAGGAGCTTGCCGAGAGGCGGTCGGTAATCGAGGCCGAGAAGGCCGAAAAGAACGCGCAGATCGAGGCTCTGCAAAAGGAAGAGAGGGAACTGACCGACGATCTGGACAAGGAGGTCGTGTTCAAGTTCGAGCGGATCCTCCGCAACAAGATGGGGATAGGCATCGTCGCCATCAAGGGCAACGTGTGCATGGGCTGCCACATGATCCTTCCTGCCCAGTTTTCCAACAACGTCCGCCTGGGCGAGGAATTCATTTTCTGCCCGTATTGTTCGCGTATTTTGTTTTACGAGGAAACCTCCGACGGCGAGGAGGTGTTTTTTGATTCGGGCGATTCCGGGGCCCTGTACGATCCGGACGAGGAAGAGGACGATTTCGAGGAGGACGACAGGGAGGAGGAAAAGCCCGTCGAATTTGACGAGTGATTTTGGCGATGGACCTGACCGCCGCCGGGAGCCCGGGGTATATCCCCAGGCGCCCGGAGGAAAGTCCGGGCTCCGCAGGGCATGACGCCGGGTAACCCCCGGGCCCGGGGTTTACGGAAACGCTTGTTTCCGCGGATCCCGGGACAGACAGCGCAACAGAAAGCAAACCGCCAGCCGGCCGCCTTTCCGGCGGCCGGGGGTAAGGGTGAAAGGGTGGGGTAAGAGCCCACCTCGGCGGCGGCGACGCGGCCGGAACGGCAAGCCTCGTCAGGAGCAAAGCCAAGCAGCGCGGCGGCCGGTTTTCCGGCCGCGCCGGCGGCCCGTCGGCCAAGCGCGGGTAGGCTGCACGGAAAAGGCCGGGAACGGTCTTTCCAGACAGATGGTGGTCTATGGCTTTCCGAAACGCCGATGCGTTTCGGAAAGCTGGTAACAGAACCCGGCTTACGGTTCATCGCTTTTTTTTGCTGAAAAGGGCACGCGGCGCGGGGAACGCGCCGGGCCAAGGAGGGTGTATGAAAAACGCGTACCTTGAGGCGCTGCCTTTAAAGGATATCGCAAAGTATTCGGGCGGAAAGCCAAAAAACGCCCTTTCCTTTGCGGGGTATCCCAGGCAGCATCCGTCGGAAAAGAGCAAGCTGATCCTTGTGTACGATCCCCTGGGTTCCCACCCGACGATCCTGGAGTTTAAGTTCGACGACGTCCTTTCCGTCGAGGAAATCCCGTCCGCCGTCACCGAGGCGGGGGAGGGGGTTCCGCTGATACGGCTGTGGATACGGAAGGGCGCTCACGGGGTTATCCTTGAGCCTTTCGAGGTGGACAGCCCGATGAAATTCGCCAACAAGTCCATGGAGATACGGGAGCGCTTTATGAGGGCGGGCGCGCCCGGCTCGGGATCCGCCTCGGGGACTGGCTCGGAAAACCGGGCCTTCATGTAGGATGGGGCGGGGGGGCCGTTTTTTCGCCGGCGAAACCGGCGTCCGCTGCGCCCTTTGTCCCCGCCGTTGCCAGATACCGGACGGGGGGCTCGGGTTTTGCGGCGCGCGGGGAAGCCTGGGCGGCAAGGGCGTCCTGCCCTTTTACGGCCGCGTGACGGCCCTGGCCGTTGACCCTATCGAGAAAAAACCCCTTTTCCATTTTCGCCCGGGCACGGACATCCTTTCCGTCGGCTTCGCTGGTTGCAACCTGGGCTGCCCCTTCTGCCAGAACTGGCGCATTGCCCGGGCGGGCACGGTTCCGGGCGACCGGGCGGAACCCGGCGATATCGTTTCCGCCGCCTTGGACAGGGGCGTTCGGGCGATTGCCTACACGTATTCCGAGCCCCTGGTCCACGCGGAATTCCTGCTGGACTGCATGTCGCTGGCGCGGAAGCGCGGCGTCGCCAACGTGCTGGTCACCAACGGCTGCGCCGAGGTCGGGGCGGCGGGGGAAATCCTTTCCCTGGCCGACGCCGCCAACATAGACCTGAAATGCTTTTCCCCGGAGACCTACGGGCAGACCCTTGGCGGCGCCAAGGGCGCCTTCGAGGCGGTGCTGGCCTTTGTCCGGCTCGCCCGCGTGAAAAGGGTCCACGTCGAGATCACCACCCTGGTCGTCCCGGGCATGAACGATTCCCCCGGGGAACTGGACGCCTGCGCCGGTTTCATAGCCTCGCTTGACGCCGGGATACCCTGGCACCTTTCCGCCTACCATCCAAACTACTGGTGGAAGGCCCCGCCCACGGATCCCGCTTTCCTGCTTCGCGCAAGGGAACGCGCCGGAAAAAAGCTTAGTTTCGTGTACACGGGCAATATCCCCGGGGAGGAAAACGTCACCCTCTGCCACGCTTGCGGGGCGGTTTTGGTTCGGCGTTTGGGCTATAGGACGGAGACCGCCGGGCTTGCGAATCTAGGGGAGACCTTTTACCGTTGCGCCGGGTGCGGCGTGGAGACGGGTGTTTTTTGTTAGGGGCGCTATCCGTTTCCTGTGCGATTTTTGTCTTCCCTGTCCTTGAATGGTAACATGGCTCGCCCTTCGCCGTGGGGCCGTTGATTATCCCCGGGAAAAGAGGGAGTATATACGGACTGGAGGTCGGCGATGATAAAAACCGTTGTCTGTTTTGCGTTCGTGGTTCTTGGGGTTATAGGCTTGGTTCCTTTTGCGCTGTTGGCGGTATTGCTCGGCTTTGTCGGGCTTCGCAGGCCCATGTCGGTTTTCATATACCGCCTCGTCCAGGGCTGGGCGCGGGGGCTTATCGTCCTGATCGGGTGCAAGATGACCGTCGTCGGCAGGGAAAACGTGCCGAAATCCGGCGGGATCTGCTTCGTCAGCAACCACGCCAGCATAGCCGACATCCTGATGCTGCTGGGCTACGCCGGCAGGCCCTTCGGCTTCGTCGCGAAGAAGGAGCTTATGGCCATCCCCCTTCTTAACGTGTGGATATCCGTGTTGGGCGGCCTGTTCATCGACCGCAGGAACCCCCGCAAGGCGCTTAAAACCATAAACGCCGGCGTCAAGAGGATTAAGGCCGGCGGAGGCATGATTATCTTTCCGGAGGGCAGCCGTTCACGGGGCAAGGGGCTTCTGCCGTTCCGTCCGGGCTCGTTCAAGCTGGCGGCGCAGTCCGGGGCGGTCATCGTCCCGGTGGCCCTGGCCGGCACCTACGAGGTTTTCGAGAGGAACTACCGGGCAAACTCCTGCCCGGTCAGGATCACCTTCTGCGATCCCATCAACGTCGTTGACATCCCCCACGAGGACCGCAAGATGGTTTTGGCGGATCGCGTCCGCGACGTCATAGGGAAGGCCTTGGAAGGGGGCGCCGGCTCCTAGGGCCGGGGGGTGGGCCGTGCCGTGTTTCATCCATGCGGACATCGACGCCTTTTACGCCTCGGTCGAGCAGCTTGACCGGCCGGAGTGCAGGGGAAAGCCGGTAATCGTCGGCGGCCTGCCCGGGGATCGCCGCAGCGTGGTCTCGGCGGCCTCCTACGAGGCCAGGCGTTTCGGGGTGCGCTCGGCGATGCCCGTGGCGCAGGCCGCGAGGCTTTGCCCGGACGGGATCTTCCTGCGCGGCAACATGGGGCGCTACCGGGAGAAGTCGGACGAGATAATGGCCATATTCGGCGGGTTCTCCCCCGAGGTCCGGCAGATTTCGATAGACGAGGCCTTCATCGACGTTACCGGCACGGAGGGGCTGTTCGGGCCGCCGGAGGCGGTCGCCCGGAGCGTAAAGAGGCGGGTCGCCGGGGAGGCGGGGCTTACCGTCTCCGTCGGGGTCTCGTCCAACAGGTACCTCGCCAAAATCGCCTCCGGGATGTCAAAGCCGGACGGCCTTTGCGTTATCCCCCCGGGCGGCGAGGAGGCGTTCATGCGCGCCCTGCCGGCGGAAAAAATCTGGGGGACCGGGGACGCGACGCACGGGCTTTTCAGGAAGCACGGGATCCGAACCGGGGACGACCTTTTCCGCCTTTCCCCGGGCGCCCTCGCCTCGCTTTTCGGCAAGGCCAAGGGGCGGTTCCTGTACCGCGCCGTGCGTGGAGAGGGCGCGGCCTTCGAGGAGGAAAGGGAGACCCGTTCGATAAGCACCGAGCGGACCTTCGCCTTCGACCTGCACGACGAGTTCGCCATGGAGAGCGTCCTGTTCGACCTTTGCCAGTCGCTGCTCTGGCGGCTTCTGGAGGGCAAATGGCAAAGCCGCACCGTGTCGGTAAAGATCCGCTACGGCGACTTCTCGACCGAGGGCGCGCGGGAAAGCCGTTCCGGCCACGTCGCCACGCTGAACGATCTTTACGACAGGCTCCTGGGACTGTTCCGCAAAAAATACCGGAGGGGCAGGGGGGTGCGGCTTCTGGGCGCCGGCCTTATGAACCTGGAGGACGGCGCCGAAAGGCAGGGGGAGCTTTTCGGCGGGGCGGAGGAAAGGGACCGGCGTCTGGAGGAGGCGATCCTGGACATCAACAAAAAATTCCCGGGCGCGGCCCTGCGCCGGGGGCGGTCCTGGCTGGCGGAGCAGTAGCGGCCGGCCGGGGAAGCTACCAGGGAAACGGCGGGAGCGGGGGCGGTTGCGGCCAGGGGATGACGTCGGGCATCGCCCGGAACTGCTCGCGAACCCTCTGTATGTTCGCCAGCTCCCTGCGGATCGTCCTTCCGTAGTTAAGATCGCCGGTCTCGATGCGGTAGGCCGAGTCCACCCAAAACTGCACCCTGGGCAGCTCGACGAAGCGGAACCGCCTGTCCCTGGCCAGCGCCGCCCACCTCTGCGCGGCCTCCCAGTAGTACATCGCGGCGCGGAAGGTTTTCTCGGCAATTTCCAGGCTTTCCAGGTTCTGGTCGCGCCAGGGGGCGTTGAAGAAGAAGGCCCGCCTTTTGTTCCACATGTTGCCCAGGAACAGGTACTGCTCCACCATCTTGACGTTCAGGTGCATCATGAACAGGTAGCGGTAAAGTTCCCACTGGATCTCGGTCTCGATTAGGGCCAGGGCGTGCAGGGGGTTGGCGAAGTCGGCCGCCAGGGCCCTTTCCAGCCAGAAGATGTTCTCGATGAAGTTGTCCGGGTCGCGGGTCAGGTGCATGTGGAACAGCCGGTAGAACTGCTCCTTGAAGGTGACGGTGTAGGCGTCGGCCGGGACCGCCGCCGAAAAAAGGGCGAGGCACAGAACGGCCGTCGCGAAGTGTCTTTTACGCATCCACCTGGGCTCCTCTTTTCATTATCGGCATTTGCGATATCGCCCTCCACACGTCCAGGGCCACTTTTTCCGGATCCCGCGAGGCGTCTATGGTCTCCAGGACGCCCCCCGCGTTCCGGTACTCGTCCAGCAGGGAAAGGTAGCGGTCCCTGACCTTCCGCTGGAATTCCAGGTTCTCGAAGATGTCCAGGGACTCGCGGGACCTCATCCGTTCCCGCGCGTCCAGGGGATCCAGGTCGAAGAACAGGAGCAGGCCGGGCGCGGGGAAGCCGGAGTTCAGGGCGCGGGGAAGGTCCTCGCCGCACTCGATGCCCTGGTAGGCGAGCGAGGAAAGCACGTAGCGGTCGCAGACGACGAGCTCGCCGCGCAGGCAGCGATCGCGGACGCCGCCCGGGGCGTAGAGGTGCTCGTTCCTGTCCGCGGCGAAAAGCCTGGCCAGGGTGCCCGGTTCCAGGGCGGGGCTGCCCTTTAGGGCAAGGCGGATCAGCCGCCCTACGGCCCCGTCCGTGGGCTCGGCGGTGGGGAAGAAAACCGGGTTCCCCCCCGCGAGCCTTCCGCCCAGAAGCCCCATTTGGGTGCTGGTCCCGCTGCCGTCGCCCCCCTCGAACACGACGAAATTGTCAAGAATGTCGGTGAACACGGCAACAGGCTAGCGCGGTTCCCCGGAAAATTCAAGGCGGCGTGTGCCGGCGTTTCCATGAAACAAAACCCGCGCCAGTGTGTTATAATAGTAGTGTCTGCCCGACCGGTGGACATTGCGGGGAGAGCAGGGTGGAAAAAAAACGGTTTCCCTTTCGGCTATGCTTCCAGGTTCTCATCCTTCTGGCCTTTTTGGGGCTGGGCGCCGCGATTCTGCTTCCCGTCTGGCGGGTGGTCAGCGTCGGGATGGCGAGCGTCCGGGACGACCTGATCGGGCGGCTGGAACAGGAGCTGGGCAGGGAAATCAGGTACTCCTCGATAAGCCCCTCGATATTCGGCGCCTTCGACGTCCGCAACGTCAGCGTGGCGGGGGACGGCGAGTCCCCGGTCCTTACGGTATCCCGCTTCCGGCTTGCGTACTCCTTCCCGGACCTTCTGTTCAGAAGGACCCTTAACGTCCGATCCCTGATCCTGGACGCGCCGGTCGTCGACCTGAACACGGCGCGGGACGGCGACCTTCTGCGCCTGCTGGACTCCCTGGCCGGCCGGAACGGCTTTTCCGGATCCATCGGCCTGGCGTTTCCGGGGGACATAACCGTGCGGGTCCGCAACGGCACCTTCGTCGTCGGGGGCGGGGGCGACTGGCTTCGGGTGGACACCTTTAACCTTAACTCCGGGATCGACGGCTCGCGGGTAAGCCTGGACGGCAGGTGGAGCGTCGGCGTCTCGGCGGCGCAGCCGGTTGGCGCCCCGGTCGGCGTGCGGCTGGAGATGCGCCTTCACGGCTCCGGCTGCGTCGATTCCGGGGAAGGGGAAGGGTTCTTCACGATACCCGCCGTCACGGGGGACGCGCTTAGCTCCGGCCCGGCCAGCTTCTCCGTCGCCGTGCGGGACGGCGTGCTGGCCGTGCGGAAGGTCCCCGACAGGTTCCCCCTGGACCTGTCGCTGGAGTACAGTTTCGCGGACGGCGGCGTGGACGCCAGGGTGGACGCCTGGAATTTCAGGCTCGGCGACTTCGTGGCGCTTTCCGGGGGGCTGGAGCCCCTGCGCCAGCTCACGGACATCGAGCTTTCCGGCAGGGCCTCGCTGCTGAGGGATCCCAGCGGCGGCCTTGACTACTCGGTGAATTTCGCCGGCGAGTCCCCCGAGGGGGCGGCGTTCGAGGTAAGCGTCCTGGGCGACGGGGACGGGCTAGGCGTGCGCGCGCTTCGCCTTTCCATTCCCGAGACGGACGATCCGGACTCGCGTTTTTTCGGCGGCGTCGCCTTTGCGGGGGACGCCTCCTTCGGCCCCCTCGCGGTGGAGGGGGCACTTTCGCTTGACGGCTTCAGCGTGTCGCGGATGAGGGAGCTGAATTCGGAGATTGCCATAGGGATCGGGGACGGCCGGATAAGCCTGGCGACCGACGCCCTGCGGGTAGGGGACACCGGCTCCGCGGCCCTGGGCGCGACCCTGCGCCCGGACGGGGGTTTCGAGGCCTCCCTTTTGTGGCGGGGGGCCGGCGGGCCGGGATCGGTCCTTTTGCGGGGATCCATGGATTCCGAGCCCCGGCGGATCGAGGCGACCGTCCTGGTGGATTCGTTCCCCGTGCGGGACGTCGTCGAGATGGCCATGCCCAGGGGTTCCTTTCTGCCCGCGCCGGCGGGCGCGTTCATTGGGAACGGGGCCGTCGTCTGCGCCGAGGTTCGCCTGGGCACGGACTTCGCCGGCCTGTGGTACGAGGTTCCCGCCGTCGTCTTTTCCGGCGGGGATCTTGGGGGGACCGTCTCGCTGTCCGGGACGGAAGGCGGCCTGGCGTTTGGCGAGAGCAGCCTTTCCTGGAGGGGCGAGGCCTTCTCGTTCTCAGGCGGCGTCGAGTTCGGCGCCCCGGAGGGGCGGGCCGTGGGCTTTTACCTTAACGCCGGCTACCGAAGCCTGGGGTACTTTGTCGAGGGATCCTTCGACGGGAGTTCCGTGGTCGTGCGCGGGTCCAACGGCCTGGACGTGAGCCTCCGGGGGGACGGCGGGGGATACTCCGGCCACGTCCGGGCGGACGGCTTCCCCGTGCCTTTCCTGGGGCGCCCGGCCCTGCTTTCCGTGGACGCGAGCCTGGACTTCGGCTCGCCGGGACTGTGGTCGATGGGGCTGGAGCGGCTGGAGCTGTCCAATATGGCCGGCCCCGCCGGTTCGGCGCGGATCCTGGTTTCCGGCAGCGCCAACGAAAGGGGCGCGGTCTTTCCCGTGCTTTTTTACGAGGACGCCGTCGGCCCGCTTTCCGGCGGCGCGAGCTTTTACTGGCCGGACGGCCTTTCCGGCGTCACGGGGAGGTTCCTGCTAAACGACGGGCTCGAGTCCTACCTGGCCGTGGGATCCTTTTCGGACGGCGCCCTGGACTTCGCCCTTTCCGGATCCGGCGTGCGCCTGTACCGTTTTTCCGGGAACCTGCGCCACGCCACCGCCGGCGGGGATCTCCGTCTTGCCTGGAATTCCCGCGAGGCCGATTCCCTGGTCGCCGAGCTGGATCTTTTCTCGGTAAACGGAAGGGTGGGTTCCGGGGAGTTCACGGCGAGCGTCCGTGCGGGTGTCCACGGCGAGCGGTTTACCCTGGACAGCCTGCGGGTTAATTTCGCCGGGCTGGAGGCGGGGGTGTCCGGTCTTGCCCTTAGCCGGGCGGAGGGGGCCGTCGTCGCCCTGGTGGACTTCGGCGGCGAGTTCGGCGGCCGGCCGGTCGAGGGGGCGGTGTCGCTTGACGCCGCCTTCGGCCCGGCCGAATCGTGGATGGAAATCGGCGCCGCCCTGGATTCCTTTTCCGGGAGCGCCCGTTTCAGGGGGTTCCGCTACGGCGAGGGCGCCCAGGCGCAGGACTTCGATTTCGTGTTTTCCAGGGAAGGCTCGGCGGTCGCCGTTTCCGGCGGGCCGCGCAACATGCTTCGCTTCCATATGGATCCGGACGACAATTTCTTCCTGGCCCTTTCCAGCCCTTTCCCCGTCCGGGGATCCGTCATCGGCACCATAAGGGACAACCGGATCGACGCCCGGTGCAACGACCTTTTCATCGACCTGGCGGGGCTCTTCGCCATCCTTCCGGTAATGAACGAGTTCTTTATAAGCGACGGCTACGTTACCGCCTCGATAGACATACGCGGGACCCTGGGCGATCCGGAGTTTTACGGCCAGGCCAGGGGCACCGGCGTCCGCATCCACATACCCCAGGCCATACCCGTGGAACTGCGTCCGGTTCCCTTTACGGCGGTGTTCGACGGCGACGAGATTCGCTTCGGCCCGGTGCCCACGGCCGTTGGGGGCGGGGCGGGCACCGTGTCGGCCAGGTTCAGATTCGAGCGCTGGATACCGGACGTCTTCAGCATAGACATCGCCGTCCCCAGGGAGTCGCCGATTCCCTTGGACCTGAACGTGACCGGCTTTATGGTCAACGGCGACGTCGCCGGCAGGTTCAACGTCTCGATGCAGGACCGCACGTTTTCCCATTCCGGGGATCTGTGGGCCAACAACGTCCGGATGGGCGTCGACACCGACGAGATTGGGCACGGAAGGGAGCCTTTTTCCAGGGTAAGGGTGCCGCTTATGGCCGACGTGACGGTAACCACCGGCCCCGTCGCGGAATTCCTTTACCCCTCCGCGCAGTTCCCCATAGTCCGGGCGACCCCGGAAATGGGCACCAGGGTCTACGTCACCGCCGATTCCGCCGCGCGGCAGTTCTCGGTGACCGGCGACGTCAGGATACGGGGTGGCGAGATTTTCTATTTCCAGCGGAGTTTTTACATAAGATCCGGCCTTCTGGTCTTCCGGGAAAACGAGCTCGGCTTCGATCCCACCATCACCGCCCGCGCCGAGATTCGGGACCGCAACGAGAGCGGCCCCCTTACCGTCTCGATGATCGTGGACAACGCGCCCCTGACCTCGTTCACCGCCCGCTTCGAGTCGTCGCCCCCGCTTTCCCAGGTGGAGATCTTCACGCTTTTGGGGCAGAACATCGCCGGCCCGGGCGCTTACGGCCAGGACGGGATGGATCCCATGCGGGCGTTTTTGGTTACCACGTCGGATCTTCTTGCGCAGTTCACGTTCGTAAGGACGATGGAGCAGCATATCCGTAACTTTACGCGGCTGGACATGTTCAGTATACGGACGCAGGCGCTGCAGAACTTCCTGTTCACGCAGACGGGGCTCATGCAGCCGCATGTTGACATAAACGGCAGGTTAGGTAACTATTTTGATAACACGACGATTTTCGGCGGCAAGTACGTCGGCCAGAACATGTTCGTCCAGGGGATGATTTCCATGCGCCACGACGCCAACAGGGCCGAGCGGGGCGGGTTGGTCCTGCAGCCGGACATCGGCTTTGATTTCCAGGGGCCGGTGATCAACGACTACAACCTTCGCATACGCTGGGACTTTGTCCCGACGTCCCCGGAAAACTGGTTCGTCAACGACAACTCTATCACCCTGACCTTGAGCAGGTTATTTTAGGAGCTTTGATGCGCGCCCATTTACTTCGAAAGGTTTTTCTTGCGGTTGCCTTTGCGCTTGCGGCCGCGGCGGGTCTTGCCCAGGAACAGGGGGAGTGGTACCTGAACAGGCACATCAGGGACGTCGCCTTTACGGGCCTGCGGAACGTCAGGGCCGCCGACCTGGACGGGATCGTCAACCCGTTCCGGGGCCGCCCCTTCGACTACTCGCTTTTTTGGGAGCTCCAGGGGATGCTCTGGGCCCTGGAGTACTTCGACATGATAGAGCCCTCCCTGGAGCCCGTCGGCAACGACGTGCTGATTCGCTTCGCCGTCACGGAGCGCCCTGTCATAGACAGGATCAGTTTTATAGGGAACTCGGCGGTCAGGCGGAACGCGCTCCTGGACACCATCTCGACCGGCCCCAGGGACGTCGTGAACCACGTCAGGATACACCTGGACGAGCAGGCGATCGTCAACCTGTACCTTGAAAGGGGCTTTCCGGACGTGCAGGTCAGGTCGGAGCTGCAGGAAATTGGCGGCAACACGGTCCTTGCCTTCCACATTACCGAGGGCGAAAGGGTCACGATACAGGAAATCAGGTTCGAGGGGAATTCCACCTTTTCCGACAGGACCCTAAGGGGGCAGCTGTCGCTAAGGACCCGGGGCCTGGGCAGGGACGGCGCGTTCAGCGAGGCCAGGCTTGTGGCCGACCGCGCCGCGCTGGCCGTGTACTACCACGAAAGGGGCTTCATCGACGCGGTCGTGCTGGACGTGACGCAGGAGATCGTCAGGGACGCCAGGGGGAACAACAACCTTATCCTGACCTTCAACATAAGCGAGGGGCCGCGGTACACCTTCGCCGGCGTCACCTTCGAGGGAAACAGGATATTCTCGGACGAGACGCTCTCGGCCCTGATACGGTCCAGGCCCGGCGAGGTGGTCAACGCCCGCAGGGTGCTGGCGGACCTGCAGAGGGTCGCCGACCTTTACTTCGAGAACGGCTATATCTTCAACACCATAAGCACCGACGAGCGAAGGGACACGGTGAACAACACCGTCGCCTACCACATACTTATCATAGAGCGGGGCAGGGCGCACATCGAGAGCATATCGATCGTGGGGAACGACAGGACCAGGACCGACGTCGTCCTTCGCGAGATTCCCCTGATCCCCGGGGACGTTTTTTCCAGGACCAAGGTCGAGGAGGCCTGGCGCAACCTTATGAACCTGCGGTTCTTTTCCGTGGTCATGCCGGAGACGCCGCCGGGAAGCGCCGAGGGCCTTATGGATCTTGTCTTCGTCGTCGAGGAGCAGCCGACCACGGAACTTCAGTTGGGCCTTACGTTCACCGGGAGCGCGGAGCCCGACACGTTCCCGATCTCGGCCCTTGTCAGCGTGAACGACATAAACTTCCGGGGATCCGGCAACCAGCTTGGTTTTAACGTCAACGCGTCGCCCCAGGCGGCCAGCGGCTCGCTTTCCTACCACCAGCGCTGGCTTTTCGGGCTGCCGCTTTCCGGGGGCTTCGATTTTTCCGTCGACTGGTCCAGGCGGCTGGCGGCGATGAACAACAGCGCGCCGTTCTTCCACGGCGACGAGTCCTACGCCTTTCCCGACGGCTTCGCCTCGTTCGACGAGTTCCGCGAGGCCGGCAGGATGCCCCCCAGGGAATTCCTTATGGGCTTCCACAGGACCTACGTTTCGCTGGGCTTTTCCACCGGCTACCGCTGGTTTACCCCGGCCGGGAATTTTTCCCTTGGCGGCGGGATAAGGGGCGGCCTTGTCAGGATTGCCTACGACGACACCGTCTACCGCCCCTTCGATCCGGCCCTGCGGGCGGGCAACAACAGGTGGACGCCCATGATGTCCGTCTGGACCTCGGTCGCGCTTGACCGGCGGGACCTGTTCTTCGATCCCTCCAGGGGCTACTACCTGTTCGGCCGCGTCGCCCTGCACGGACTGCTTCCCGACGAGCGCGAGCACTACATGCGAAGCGACACCAACGCCCAGGTTTTCATACCGCTGTTCAACGTCCCGGTTACCGAAAACTGGAGTTTCAGGA
The DNA here is from genome assembly GCA_009786675.1 of Treponema sp. The sequence continues at coordinate 20,910 of WQRP01000005.1, forward strand.
TGACGCTGGGCCTGCACACGGGGGTGTCCTTTATCTTCGCCCAGCCGGGCGACAGGCCCCTGACGGTGGAGGACGCCAACAGGCTGGCCCTGGACGGCATGTTCATCGCCAGGGGCTGGGGATCCGAGTTCCGCAACAAGGGCCACGCCCTGTGGAACAACTGGGCCGAGCTTCGGATGCCCTTGGTGCCCGGGCTTTTGGCCTGGGACTTTTTCTTCGACGCCGCCGGCGTGGCCGGCACCGAGGATAGCCAGGAGTCCCTTTCCTATTTCTGGGGAGGCAACTTCGGCATGGAAAACATGCGCTTTAGTTTCGGCGGCGGTTTGCGCTTTACGATTCCGCAGTTCCCGTTCCGGCTTAGCCTGGCCAGCCGTTTCAGGGTGGTGGGCGATGACGTCCGGTGGCAGGCAGGAAGCCTTTTTAGGGGGCGTAACTTTGACGCGGATACGGGTAGGGGCGGGTTTCCAGGCCTCGATCCGGTGCTTTCGATTGCCGTTACGTTTTAGGGGGTCGGTGTGATAAAAATCGTTTTTTTAGTTTTGCTTGCCTGCGGTGTCGTCGCCTCGGTTTCCGCCCAGCAGCTTACCCGTTTTGCCGTGGTGGACCTGACCAGGGTCTACTCGGTTTTTTTCCTGGAGTCCGGCCCGGTGCGGCAACTTGAGCTGGACAGCGCCGCCGTCCAGGCGGAGATAAACAGGATGACCCAGGAAATCCATGCGATGAATTCCCAGCGCGTGGACGCGATTGCGGCGGGGGACCAGCTCCATGCCCTGCGCCTGGAGAGCGACATCCGGGGCAGGACGGAGTTCCTTAGGGAATTCCACGCGGTCAGGACCGCCGAGCTCGAGGCCAGGCGCAGGGCCCTTGCCCACTCCGACGAATTCCTGGGGCAGATATACAGCGAGATTCGTTTCGTCGCCGAAAGGGAGGGGTTTACCATGGTGCTCAACCTTAACGACAACCCCAGCATCCTTTGGCACAGTTCCACCGTGGACATAACCGACAGCCTAATCGCAAGCCTTCTTGACAGGCGACGCTGATTCCCCGGGGCGCGGTTTTTCGGCGTTTTTCCCCTTGCGGAGCCGCCCGTTTTCTTTTACGCTGGCAGTAGTTTGATTACAGCGTGCAGGAGCGTTTGCCATGCCCGAAACCCGTCTTAGCCCCATGCTGGAACAGTACCGCCAGATAAAGCGGGAAAACCAGGGGAACGTGTTGTTCTTTCGGCTCGGCGACTTCTACGAGATGTTCGCCGAGGACGCCAAGGAAGTTTCCGCCCTCCTGAACCTGACCCTTACGAGCCGCAACGGGCTTCCCATGTGCGGCATTCCCTACCACGCCGCGCACTCGTACATCGGCCGGCTTTTAAGGCACGGGAAAAAGATCGCCATCTGCGAGCAGGTTTCCGACCAGATATCCAAGGGAAAGAAGGTGATGGAAAGGCGGGTCGTCGAGGTCATAACCCCGGGAACCACCGTGGACGAGGACTACCTTGACAGGGAACAGCCCAACTACCTGGCCGGCCTTTCCGCCGGCGGCCGCCTCTGCTCGTTCGCCTACATCGACCTTTCGACCGGCGGCTTTTACGCCACCTCGTTTCCCCTGGGGGATTCCCCCGGCGACACCTCGCCGGACCGCCTGGGCCAGGAGCTGGAGCGCCTGCAGGTGCGGGAAATGCTGGTGCAGGAATCGCTTTTGGAGGAGAACCCCGGCGTCGCCCGCGCCCTGTGCGACCGTCCGGGGCTTGTGCTGAACCGCTGGGCCGACTGGCTTTTCGACATGGAGGGATCCAGGAAAAGGCTGGAGCGCCAGTTCGGCGTGGCCGGCCTTAAGGGCTTCGGCCTGGAGGACGACAGCCCGGAGATCCTTTCCGCCGGCGCCCTGCTGGAATACCTTGACACCACCGCGAAAAGCCTGCTGCCTCACGTCCGTTCCATAACGGTGTACGGGGACGGCGAGTTCGTGGGCATAGACGAGTCCAGCCAGCGGAACCTGGAGATCGTGCGGAACCTTCGCGACGGCTCCGTCAAGTTCACGCTGCTGGAGGTAATGGACGAGACCCGCTGCGCCATGGGAAAACGCCTTTTGCGCCGGCGCGTCCTGCACCCGCTGCGCGACCTTGGCAGGATCCGCGACCGCCTGGACATGCTGGAAACCCTGTACCGCGACCAGGGAAGCCTGGGCATACTTAGGGACTTCCTGGGGAAAACCCCGGACCTCGAGCGCCTTTCCTCGCGGCTGGCCATGGACCGGGCGCACGGCAAGGACATGCTTTCAATCAAGAACGCCCTGGATTCCTGCGGGGCGATAAAGGACCTGCGGGACCGCCTTGGCCTTCGCTGCGAATTCGACTCCGGGCCCGGCGGGGATTCCCGGGCCGGGGGCTTCGCCAGGCTCATGGATCTGCGGGACCTGCTGGAAAGGGGCATCTGCGACGACCCGTCCATCGTCCTGACCGAGGGCAAGCTTATCCGCGAGGGCTACAGCCCCGAGCTGGACTCCCTGCGCGTTCTTTGCGATTCCGGCAGGAAGCTTCTGGAGGCGTACCTGGAGGAGGAAAAGCTGGTCACCGGGATCCCCAGCCTGAAGATACGGTACAACAGGCTAATCGGCTACTTCTTCGAGGTCACCAAGGCTCACCTCTACAAGGTTCCCAAGCATTTTATCCGGCGCCAGGGCATAGTCGGCGGGGAGCGTTTTTCCACCGAGCGCCTGGTCGCCCTTGAGTCCGACATCAACGGGGCGCAGGACAGGATTTTCGAGATGGAGCGCGTCCTGTTTGTCGAGATCCGGGAAAAGGCGAAGCTTCTGCTCGGCGAGCTTTCCGCCGAGGCCTGCCGGGTCGCCGAGCTGGACGTGGCGCAGTCGCTTGCCCGGGCCGCGGCCCTGCGCGGCTGGGTTCGCCCGGAGCTGGACGATTCCGGGGCGCTGGAGATCCGGGCGGCCCGCCACCCGGTGGTGGAGGCCCACCTTGGCCGCGGGGAGTTTATCCCCAACGACATAGTGCTGGGCGCTAGGGCGCACGCCGGTGCGGAATCGCCCTCCTTCGCCATGATAACCGGCCCGAACATGGCGGGAAAGTCCACGTACCTTCGATCGGCCGCGCTTATCGCGCTGATGGCCCAAATGGGAAGCTTTATCCCGGCGACCGCCGGCCGGATCGGCCTGTGCGACAGGATCTACTGCCGGGTAGGCGCGTCCGACAACCTGGCCAGGGGCGAATCGACCTTCCTGGTCGAGATGAACGAGACGGCCTGCATCCTTAACACCGCCGGCGGGAAAAGCCTGGTAATCATGGACGAGGTCGGCCGGGGGACCGGCACCAACGACGGGCTTTCCATCGCCTGGGCGGTCAGCGAGGAACTGCTTGGCAGGGTCGGCTGCCGGACCTTTTTCGCCACCCACTACCACGAGCTTTCCATGCTGTCCCATCCCAGGATCGTGAACCGCTCGATGGAGGTGCAGGAAAAGGACGGGCGGATAATTTTCCTGCGCCGCCTGCGGGAGGGCCCGACCTCGGAATCCTACGGCATACACGTGGCCCGCCTGGCCGGGCTTTCCGACGCGGTGCTAGACCGGGCGCGGCAGATCATGGAACGGCTGCGCGAAAGGGACGCCGGCCTGGGGCCTTCCGGCGCGGCCGGGGGGGACGCCGCCAGGCCGCCGGAAACGACAACTTCCGCCCCCGCCGGCCTGTCGAGGGACGCCGCCGCCGTCATTAGGGAAATCCGGGACCTTGACCCGAACCTAATCACGCCAATCCAGGCCCTGGGCCTTCTGGGCGAATGGAAACAGCGTGTTGCCGGCGTTTCCAGACCCGCCCCGCAACCCCGGGGGGGCGGGGGGGCGGATACAACCCCGTCGCTTTTCGACTGAAGTTTTCCTTCGTCGAATTATGGCTTTCGTTCACAAAACTTTTCGCTTGACAACGTAGGCTGGTGGGGGTATAATCATAAGTGGGTAAATAAGGCGTCAGCGCCAGGGGAACCCATAACAAAAAGGAGCAGTTTTTTAGATGGCCGACACAAAGATAAGAAAATCGTCTCTCACCGTGAAAATCACCGCCTTTTGCCTTGGCGTCAC
>WQRP01000006.1 GCA_009786675.1 Treponema sp.
CGCGACGCGCCCGCTTCGGACATGGGATAAATGCCTGGCGCGTGCGCGTCGCGGCACGGAGAGGGGGCTGTCATTTCGCGTTTCGGGTGCTGTTGCGCCTGCGTTCCATCAGACAGTAAAAAGGTGCTGGTCATTTTGCGCGGAGGATTAAGGATTTTATCTTTGTCATCCCCAGTAAAAAAGTGCTGGTCACCCCCCGGGGGGTACGCTACACCTGTAGTGTACCCCAGTGTGTACCTACGCTATGACTTTTTGGTGACTGACACTCCGCGCCTACAAGAACGGCCTGTATCACCACGACAACAACAGCGCCATTCGGGTGAGCTACGATAACCCGCAGATAAAAGCGATTTACCGGGATTTTCTGGGCGAGCCGATGGGGGACAAGGCGAAGCGGTTATTGCATACGTACCATGTATAGCGAAACCATTTCATGATCCCGGTTGATAGGTCGGAGGCGGTGCCGGTCACTTTCGCGTATACCTTGGCAAACACGCCAAGCGATTCTTGCACTTGAAACATTATGGGGTTTGGTACATACTGGCCATAGTGAAAACGAACCCCGCCAGCCGCGGCCATCCGGCCATCCGGCCATCCGGCCATCCGGCCATCCGGCCATCCGGCCATCCGGCCATCCGGCCATCCGGCCATCCGGCCATCCGGCCATCCGGCCATCCAATTATGATTCTGCGCTAAACAAGCGTGTCAACCACCTAACGGCATGTTTTTCGCATCGCTATAAGCGTGTAATTTCCCGTCTTTTTGAGGAAACGCCCCCTGCGCGTTCGCCCGTCGCGGACGCCGGGGTGTTTTTGCATACAAACACACAACAAGGAGGTTTTTCGACATGAAAAACACAAGGACACTACTGGGCGTTGTCGCCGTCATCGGGTTTGTCGCGGTATCCTGCGGCAACAATACCACGCCGAACGGCACAGTTCCGGGCGGCACCGTGCCGAGTGGCCCCACCATGCGCACGGTAACCTTTAATACCGCCGGGGGATCCGACATTGCCCCGGCGCGGGTGCCGGACGGGCAGGCGGTGGCAAGGCCCGGGCAAGACCCGACAAGGGGCAGCTATGTCTTTGCCGGCTGGTATACGGCGGCCGCCGGCGGAACGGCGTTTTACTTTGGCACGCCAATTACCGCGAACACGACCATACACGCAAGGTGGGCCGCGCCGGCCCCGACCATGGAAGTGGAGATTGCCGCCGGCATTACGATGGAGATGAACTGGATACCTGCCGGTAATTTCACGATGGGGCAGAACGACTTGCCCGATTGGTCACCCGCACCGGAACGCCAGGTTACGCTGACCCGAGGCTTTTACATGGGCATACACGCGGTGACGCAGGAACAGTTCCAGGCGGTGATGGGCTACAACCCCAGCCACTTTTCCGGCAGTCCCGCCGCCGGGGAAACACGACCCGTGGAAATGGTGAATTGGTACCACGCGATAGCGTTCGCCAACCGGCTAAGCATAATGCAGGGGCTGGATCCTGTGTACTACGTATACGGTGTAAATTGGGAAACATTGACGTTTACAGACGTGCCTGTGGATTGGAACGACCCTAGGTGTACCTATTGGGATGCGGTAACCGCAAACTGGAATGCGAACGGCTTTCGCCTGGCGACCGAGGCCGAGTGGGAGTACGCTGCCCGCGCCGGTACGACGACGCAGTGGAGTTTTGGTGACACGGATGACGACAGTGATTATTACGCATGGACAAGCAGTAACTCCAACTGGATGACGCGCGAGGTGGGGTTGTTAGAGCCGAATGCCTGGGGACTATACGATATGCACGGAAACGTGTGGGAGTGGGTATGGGACTGGTTTGGGGAACTCGACGCGTCCGCCGCGACCGATCCCACGGGTGCGGTTTCCGGCGGCGACCGCGTGTTACGCGGCGGGGGTTGGAGCTTTCCGCCCGGGGACGCTCGGTCGGCGATTCGTGTTCACGGCAGTCCCGATAATCGGAGCGCCCATTTTGGTTTCCGGGTTGTCCGCCCCTGAGTTCTGGGCTCAATTTCGAAGGGACGGCAACGTAGCGCCGCCGCGCGCCCCTGGCGGGCGGGGGGCGCGTAGTAGGCGCGAGAGTGACAGTCACCGGTTTTTAAGCCCCTCGCGCGGGGTGACTGGCACTTTTTTACTACTGCGGGATTATTAGCGTCATTCTATCTTGCCGACCGTACCTGTTTTGTAATCCCGCTGTAGCCCTCACGCTGGGTGGCGATGCGCACGTTCCGTGCATTTATTCCATGCACGGGGCGGGCGCATCGCCTTCCAGCGTGCCAGGGGACTTTCCAAGGCGCGAGGGAGTAGGCGCGAAAGTGACGAATCGTATATCGAAATTCCCAGCCCGCCTTGGGCAAAGGCGGCGGGGCAGGCCAGGGTCTTTGCCGAACCCCGGCGGATAAGTTATACTGGAAACATGCGAGCGTTTCACCGTTTTTCGGTAATTGTGGTGTTGGTGTCGTTTCCGTTGGTTTCCTGTTTTCCTAGGGGGGCGGGCGACGGAATCCCTTTGGACGGACTTGCGGGGGAAAAAATAATCATCGTGGGCAACTTTGAACGGGACAGGACGGATCGCGACGGCGAATTTGCCGCCAGGCTTTCCGCCGTCATGCGGAACGCCGAGCTTCCAGAGGAACTGTACGTAAGCATCCTGGAAGTCTCGGCGTGGAACCCTGCCTTTGTTAGGGATCTTCACGCCATTCTTGCGGGGCCTGGGTACCTGCGGGTATTGGTCGATAAGCAGAACGCGCTTCCCGATGGCTATTCGCCCCCGGATCTGGTCGGGCTGGCGACCGACGGCGCGTACCGTGTCAGCAGGGCCGGGCTGATGCTTAGGCGTTCAGCCGCCGCGTCGCTGCAGGAAATGGCGGCGGCCGCTCGCGCCGACGGCGTTACCCTGGTCGCCTCGTCCGCGTACCGCTCGTTCGACCACCAGACGCAGGTGCACAACCGGCTTGTGCAGCAGATGGGCCGGGCCGCCGCCGAGCGGGTCTCGGCGCGGCCGGGGCACAGCCAGCACCAGACCGGCCTGGCCCTGGACTTCGGCGACATTACCAACGCCTTCGCGCGGAGCCCCGCCGGCCTTTGGATGGACGCCAACGCGACCCGTTTCGGCTGGTCGCTTTCGTATCCCTACGGCTACGAGCATATCACCGGCTATAGCTGGGAAAGCTGGCATTTCCGTTACCTGGGCAGGGATCTTGCCGCCTTTAAGGACAGGTACTTCGGCGGCATCCAGCAGTTCGCCCTGCGCTTCCTGCACGAATGGGAACGGTTCCGGTGATCTAGTGGAAACTCCCCCAGCGCCTTCCGGTTTCCACGCTTACCCGCAGGGGGACGCTTAGGGTCATGGCCTGTTCCATTTCGGCTTTTACCAGTTCCGCGGTTTCGTCGGCAAGCTCCTCCGGGCATTCCAGAATCAGCTCGTCGTGTACCTGCAGCAGAAGGCGGGCCGGGCTTTTCTCGCGGGCTAGGCGCCTGTCCAGGCCAAGCATCGCGGTTTTTACGATGTCGGCCGCCGATCCCTGGATTGGCGTGTTTACCGCTATGCGTTCGGCGGCGGCCTTTTCCGTCTTGTTTCCCGAGTTTATGGTTTGGATGTAGCGGCGGCGTCCCAGGATTGTCGACGCGTAGCCAAGCTCCTCCGTTTTGCCGATAAGCTCCTCGATAAAACGCCGCACCCCGGAGTACGTGTTAAAGTAGGCCTCGATAAACCGCGAGGCGTCCGTGCGGCTGATCCCCAGCTCGTTGGCAAGGCGGAATGCGCTCATGCCGTACATGACGCCGAAATTGATCGTCTTGGCGATACGCCGCTGGTCGCTTTTCACCTGATCCTCGGGCGTGCCGAAGATCAGGGCGGCGGTGCGGGCGTGGACGTCGGTGCCTTCCCGGAAGGCGGCGACCAGGTTTTCGTCCCGCGAAAGATGGGCCAGTATTACCAGCTCTATCTGGCTGTAGTCGGCGGAAACCAACAGGCGCCCCGGGCCGGCGACGAACGCCTCGCGGATGCGGCGGCCCTCCTCGGCACGGACCGGGATGTTCTGCATATTCGGCTCGCGGCTGGAAAGGCGGCCGGTCGCGGTTCCGCACTGGTCGAAGTTGGTGTGCACCCGCCCGTGCGCGTCCGCCATGCCGGCCAGGGTGTCAACGTAGGTGGATTTCAGCTTTGCCAGGGTGCGGTGCCTTAGAATCAGGGCGGGAAGGGGATCCTCGCGGGAAAGCTCCTCCAAGGAAGCGGCGTCGGTCGAGTAGCCGGTCTTGGTTTTTTTCCCGGGCTTCAGCTTGCGCTCGACGAACAGGATTTCCTGAAGCTGCTTGGTGGAGGAAAGGTTGAACTCGCGCCCGGCCATCTTCCATGCCTGGCCCTGGATGTCCCCAAGCTCGGCCTCAAGCTCCTTGCCGTAGCCTGTCAGCACGTCCGCCTCGATTTTTATCCCGGCGCCTTCCATTTCGGCAAGAACCGGCAGCAGGGGCATTTCCAGGGTCTCGAAGAGCGACACCGCCTGCGCCTTTTCAAGCAGGGGCCGGAAGTGCCGCATCAGGCGCAGGCAGATGTCGCTGTCCTCGGCGGCATAGTTGGCCGCCGTTTCCAGGGGCACCGCGTCGAAGCTGCGGCCCTTGGGCACGATGTCCTGGTAGGAAACCGGCGTGTAGTCGAAGGTGTACGAGGCGAGCGAGTCCAGGGAATAGTTGTTTCGCTCCGGATCGCAAAGCCAGGCGGCCACCATCGTGTCCCAGATTTTGCATCTCCAGCGATCAATGCCCCAGCCCCGGCTTACCTTGTAGTCGTACTTGGCGTTGTGCGCCGCCACCGTCATTTCCGGATCGGCGAAAAGCCCGGCCAGAAGCCCCCGGACCTTTTCCGGATCGCTGTGCCCGGGATCCCCGGCGGCGCCGTCCTCGCCCACGCCGTGCGGGGCCACGGGCACGTAGAACGCTTCCCTGGGCTTCAGCGCCAGCGAGACGCCGATGGGCCTTGAGTTCCATGCGTCCAGGGAATCGGTCTCGAAGTCTATGGCGATTAGTTTTTGCTTTCGGGCTTCCAGCAGAATAGCCTCCATCTCGGCAATGTCCAGGATAGTCCTGTACTCGCCCTTGCCGAACAGGGATTTGTCGGCGGAATATGTCGAGTGCGCGGGCCCTTCGGCGGCCGCCTCCCTGGCCGGGGCGTCGCCCGTTCCCGCCGACGCCGCGCCGACCTCCGGATCAAGCTGTTTCGCGCCCTGGCGCAGGCCCTCGCGGAAAAGCACCCGCGCCGCCGCCTGGCGGTTCAGGTTTTGCGCGGAAAGCCCGGCCGGATCCGCGAATGGAAGGGGGACGGCGGTATCCAGCCTTATCAACGACTGCGAAAAGTACGCTTTTTCCTTTCCCTCGGCAAGTTTCGTGCCCTTTGCCCCCGTGATGCTGGCAATGTTCCGGTAGATTTCGTCCAGGGAACCGTAGCGGGCTATCAGTTCCACGGCGGTTTTTTCACCTATGCCCTTTACCCCGGGGACATTGTCGGAGGCGTCGCCGCAAAGGGAAAGCAGGTCGAGTATTTTTTCGGGCGGAATCCCCCACTCGGCCTTTACCTGCGGGGGCCCGATAAGCTCCCACGCGGGGCCGCCGGAGGACGCGGGGGATTCGCCTTTTGCCGTTTTTGCCGGGCGCAGGGCGTAAACACCGCTACCCACCAGTTGCAGGAGATCCTTGTCCGACGAAATAATGTAGCACTGCCGGTTTTCCGCCGCGCATTTTTTCGCCAGCGTCGCGATAATGTCGTCCGCCTCGTAGCCGTCCGCCCGAAGGCTTGCGACGCCCAGCGAGGCAAGGAATTCCTCCACCAGCGGGACCTGGGCGTGAAGGTCGTCCGGCGTTTTCTGCCGCGTTGCCTTGTACTCGCTGTACATCTTGTGCCTGAACGTGGGAACCCGCGAGTCGAACACGGCCGCCAAAAGGGACGGCGGTTTGACTTCCCCGGCCAGGCCGTCGGGGGTTGCCAGGGGGGCTCCTTCGTTCAAAAGGCCGACGACGGCGCGGGAGAAGCCGAACAGCGCGGAAACGTTTTTTCCCGCGCTGTTCCGCAGGGGACGCGCCAGAAACGCGAAGTACGAACGGTAGATAAGGCCGTACGCATCGATTAAATATAATGGAGGAAGCATGGTTCAGCATAGCACTTTGCCCCGGCGGGGTAAATGGTATGCCGGAACCGCAAGAATCGCAAAATTTTTTCGATTTGGAGCCAATTTTTTCGCCGCTGGCATATTCTTCACTAGACGTGGTATTGATCTTATGTTACCATTCGAATGTAGCTTCGTAAAGCTGGTTAGGCATTTACGAATGCGATCGACAAATCCAAAAGATTTTGAAACGGTTGACAGGCAGCCGTTACAAAAAAGGAGAACCCATGTCTAAAATAGTACAGTCCCCCGGGGAGTTCCTTTCGAACATGCTGGAAAAGCACAAGCTTTCCAGCCTGAAGCTTTCAAAGGATATCTATCTAAGTCCGTCCGCGGCAACGTCGATTGCCAACGGAAAGACCAGGATTTCGGTGCCGGTCGCGCTCAGGCTGGCAAGGTACTTCAACACAAATCCCGAGTACTGGCTTAAGATGCAGATGGATTGGGATCTTGCCGAGGCCGCCCAGGACAAAAAGCTGATGGACGTCGTAAAGAAGATCTCCAAGTTCCAGAAGGATCCGAGTGCCGGCAAAAAACCCGCCGCGAAGAAGCCCGTGGCAGCGAAGGCCGCCGCGAAGAAAACCGCGGACGGAAAGGCCGCCGGCAAAAAAGTCGCGGCTAAAAAGCCCGCCGCGGGAAAGGCCGTCGCGAAAAAACCTGCCGCGGGAAAAGCTTCCCCGGGAAAAGCCGCCCCCGCGAAAAAGGGCGCCGCAAAGGCCGCGCCCGCGAAACGGGCCGTCGCCAAGGCGAAGGGTAAACCCGCGTCGGCCAAGGAAAAGCCGGCCGCCAGGCGCCCCAAATCCGCGCCGGAGCAGGGATAAATCTTGGAGGCGGGTGGGCTTGAAAGACCCCGGTGTCCTTGTGGGGGGTTAACCCCCCAGGGGCATGGGCTTCGGGTCTAAAGCCCGGGGTCGATCCTTTGGTTCCGCCATGCTTCTGCGTTACACCGAAACCGGGTTTCTTGTTATTCTGCCGGAGGACGACCCGCACGGGGTTGTCGACGCCATGTTGGAAACCGGCTATGGCGAGGATTTTTGTGTCTCGTTCGATTTTGACCCCGATTTTATAGCCGGGCTTATGGAAGCCGGGTTTCTTGTGATGTCGGGAAAGTTTGGCGGCCAGGCGGATGACCCTTCCGGGTCGGACCACTTTTACCTTTCCCTCCCTAAGCTGCACCTGGTTCGTTCCGCCCTGTTTTTCGACAGGCTCCACGTAAAGAAGTCGATTAGGCGCCACCTTGGACGCTACGATCTGCGCCCGGACTCGGACTTTGGCCATATCCTGGATCGCTGCGTGGAGGTTCACGGCGACGAATGGCTGNCCCCGCCCCTGGTCGCCGCCATCGGGGAGATCAGGCGGCACCGGCCGCGAGGGGTGCACCCAATGTCGTTTGCCCTTTACCGTGACGGAAAGCTGGTCGCGGGGGAATTCGGGGTCAGGGTCGGCAGGGTCTACACGTCCTATTCCGGTTACTACGACGAAAGCAACGGAGGCACGGTCCAGCTTGTCCTTACCACGCGCTGGCTGCAGGAGCAGGGCTTCGCCTTCTTCGACCTGGGGATGCCCCTGGATTACAAAAACGATCTTGGGGCGGTGGACATAAGCCCGGACGAATTCGTGAGGCTCTTCCGCATGGCCCAGGATCCGATCCGGGCTCCCCGCTTTCTTGCAGAAGACCGCCGGTCTGATGTACCATAGAACGACACGTATTAGGAGGATCGCTTTGACGAATTCGCACGCCGAGTACAGGGCTCCGGAAGCGCCAATGGCAACCGGGCGAACGCTTACGGATACCATGCTTGCCCACCTGAACGGGGCGGCCCCCTGGCTTCGTTTCCTGGGCGTCCTAGGCATCGTTTATTCCGGCCTCATATTCCTGGGCGGCCTCTCTTTCGTCTTCCTGATGGAGGGGGTCTTGGAAGGGCTGCTGGGTTTTGGGCTCGCGGAGATGTTCCTTGCCGCGGGGGTATGGTTTGGGCTGTTTTACGCCGCAACGGGACTGTGCGTGTTACTGCCTTCCCTTTTCGCCCTCAGGTTCGGGGGAAAAATCCGCAGCTATTCCAAGACCGGCAGGGACAGGGACTTGGAGATTGCCTTCAAAAACAACAAATCCCTGTGGAAATTTTGCGGAATCCTCTGCATTGTAGGCCTTGCCCTTGGTATTCTTGCGATATTCCATGGAACATTGGTAGTTAGGGTTCTTGGCTCGGAGGGATTTCTGTAAAACCGCACATTTATGTTGCGCTTTTCCTTCTTTGCGGTGTATAATGATGAGAGAGGAGATTGAGCAATGACAATCCTTATCGTCGATGATTCCAGGATTATGAGAAACACGGTCAAGGGCGTGTTTTCCGGGGTGGGAATGCCTTTTACGTTTGTCGAGGCCAGTAACGGCGAAGAGGCGTTGGCACTTTTGGAAGCTTTTTCCGTTGATCTGGTGCTACTCGACTGGAATATGCCCAAGTTATCGGGGATCGATTTCTTAAAGGAGGTTAGGGCCATGGACAAATACAAGACCTTGCCGATTGTCATGGTTACAAGCGAATCAGCCAAGTTCAACGTGATCGAGGCCCTGAAGAACGGTGCCACTGATTATATCACCAAGCCAATCAGCTCGGACACCTTTAGGGAGAAAATAGCCAAGCTGCCGCAATTTAGCAGTTTGTTGAGGAGGTAAACTGCCATGGATGTACTGGAACTCTATGTTAAGCCTTTCGTGAAATCCACGCTTCACACTTTCAAGGACTTCGTCGGTTTTGATCTTGTCGCAGGCAACCCGCATTTTTCCGGCAGGACGCTGGATTTCGAAAGGGATATCTCTGCCGTAATCGGGCTTTCCGGCGCGGTCAGGGGCGCGGTCGTAATATCCATGCAGAAGAACTTTGCGATAAAAATCACCGACGCTCTTGTCGGGACCTCGCACGAGGAGCTGGATGACGATGTCGTCGATGCCATAGGCGAGATAGTCAACATCATTGCGGGGAACATCAAGCAGCATGTGGACGGCGGCGAGCAGATCGTAATCTCGCTTCCCACGGTCGTAAAGGGAAAGGACCACAGGTTTGCCTGGCCGGGCAAAACCACAAGGATACTCTGCATTTCCTTTAAATATAATGACGAGTCGTTTTTCCTGCTCGCGGACATGGAGAAGGCGGAAGGTTAGCAGGTGTCGATTATTACTAAGGACATCCGATGAAGCATGTGTTTGTGTTAGAGCCCGAGGCGTTCTCCGGCCAGCAATGGAGGATGGACGGTCTGCTTGACACTATCGGACAGTATTTTAGGACCCAGGAAAAACCCAATTTTACGACGATGGTTTCGAAATTCCCCAGGGAGGCCGTGGGGCTCATACAAAAACAGGTGAACGAGGCCGGCGGGGACACCGTGCGGGTTTACGCGGTGGGCGGGGACGGTATCCTGTTCGACTGCCTGAACGCCATCGTGGGACAGCCAAATATGGAGCTCGCGGTGTTTCCGCACGGGGCGAACACCTTTATTCGCTCGTTCGGGGACGGCAAGGCGGAGGCGTTCAGGGATATCGCCACGATTACCTCGGCTCCCGTTATCCCCACGGACGTGGTTTCGGTCGGCAACACCTATGCCATCTCCGGTTGCGCCGTGGGGTTTTCCCCCGCCGTGGCCATGAGGGTGGGGGATCTTGACGAATCGAAAATCGTAAGGAGCCTAAGTCGTTTCGCCGGCGGTTTGCGGTGGTTTTTCACCGGCCTTTCCTTTATCTTCGACAGGAGCATAGTCGCCCGCCAGTATAAGATTACTGTGGACGACAAGGATTACAGCGGGGCGTACAGCCTGGTCAGTGTGGTCAACGGGCCGCATTTCGGCAGAAAGAGGACGGGTCTGGCGGATGTAAAGCTGGACGACGGTTTCCTTGACGTGATACTCATCAAGTCCGCCAGCGTGCTGACCACGTTAATAAATTTCAGGAAGGCCTCCCGAGGAAAATTGCCTTCTGGTTGTGTCCGCGTAAAGGCAAAAAAAGTGGAGATGCGATCGGACAAACCCATGTGGATACAGACGGACAGTGAATACCTGATGGATACCAATATTACCTTCGAGGTTCTTCCGGGGGCGGTACAAGTTGTTGCGGTGGGTAATCTGACATACCAGGAGTACTGAAAATATGGGGACGGCTAAGGTCAAGGCCAAGGTTGCAAGGCATTTCGTGATTGCAAACACGGCCACGATTATAATGACCATATTCCTGGGCGGCATTTCCCTTATGGACATCATAACCGGCGGTGGTGGCGGTATAACCGCGGCGGAAAGCACGATGCTGGCCATCATACCTACGGCCTTTCTGATTTTATTATTCGCCTTAAAGGCCACAAACAATTTTTCCAAGCTGGCGTTTTTTTTCCCCCTTGTCCTGTTCGTGCTGAATTTCGTGGCGTTGTCTTCGAACGTGCAACATGCCCATTTTTATTTGCTGGCCTGCTTTCTTATCTGCGGTATCAGTTGCCTGTACACCAATTTTTTGCAGACCTTGTTTTACATAATTGTGCAGGCCGTCGCGATCGTGGCGTTCTACCTGATGGGGTTTCCCGTCGCGGGGTACGACGTGTCGTTGGCCGGGTTGTTCGGGATTGGCTTTATTTTTGTGTCCTGCTGTGTCTTCCTTGTCGTCATCGCCAAAACCTCCACCATCGATCTTAAAAAAATTTCCGAGGAGGCGAATTCCTTCAGGACATACCTGGCCACCACGCAGAACTACCTTGCGATGCTCGACAGCTCGAACAGGATTGTCTACGTAAGCAAGTCCATGTCGAACCTGGCCCGTATCGAAAACCCGGATCTGACCAAGGGGCGGCCTTTCATCGATTTGTTTCCGAACAGGGAGCTTAGGCTTTTCGCGTACAACAT
Organism: Treponema sp.; assembly: GCA_009786675.1. The sequence continues at coordinate 11,056 of WQRP01000006.1, forward strand.
GCTTGGCCGAAGGGAACTGTTCGAGGACAACTGGGAATTTACCCTGTACAGGCAGAAACGCTACTTTAAGGCGGTTTCCAGCGGCATAGTGGAGGGCAGCCGTGGCGGGAACCTTGTCACGATGCTTGACATGACCCACCTGGCGGAAAGGGACGAGATTGCCGCCATGAAGGACAGCCTGAAGATCGGCATTTTCTTCATGGACCGGGAGTACCGCATACAGGACAACTACTCGCGGCACCTGGAGGAATTGCTGTCGGACGGCGATCTAAAGGGGAAGCTCTTTACCGACATCATGGAAGCCTCCCTTACGTCCAAGGAAATGGACGCCATAAAGGACTATCTGGAGATGGTCTTTGACCGCACCTTCGACCAGTCCACTCTGCAGGAAATAAACCCCCTTAACGAGATGCAGTACGTGGATCCCGAGGGGCATAAGAAAATATTCCACTGCACGTTTTTGACGGTTGAGCTGGGAAAGGGGGATACCCTTATCCTGGTGACGATCTACGACGTTACCGCCAAGGTCGAACTGGAGGAGCGGCTTCAAAGGGAGGAACGCAAGCGGCAGGAGGAGATGAGCAATCTTTTCGAGCTTCTGCAGGTGGATCCCTCCACGTTCAAGGCCTTCCAGGAGGACGTGGAATACGAATTCGGCCGCGTCGACGGTATCCTGGGCAACGGCAAGCTGTCCAACCACGAGATCCTGGTGGACGTGTACCAGTCGGTCCACGCGATAAAATCCAACGCCGTTACCCTGGGGCTTAACAACTTTGGGTCCAAGGTGCACGACGTGGAATCGGAGATTAAAAAGCTCAGGGACTGCGGGGGGGAGGTGCCTTTCGACGACATGCTGCACCTGACCATAGAGATCGAGCGGCTCGCAAAGGAGAACGAAAGTTTCTCCGCCGTTCTGGATAGGATAAATTCGTTCAGGGTCGACGGCGAGGTGCAAAAAAAGTCGGCCGAGAGCCTTCTTGTAGAATCGCTGGGCAAGGCCGCTGACAAGGCGGCCATGGACTTGGAAAAGAAGGTGCGTTTTGTCGCGGCGGACATAGATCCCGAGGCCATAGAAAGGGGTCCAAAGCGCGTGATCAAGGAAGTGCTGATGCAACTGATCCGCAACTCGGTTGTGCACGGCGTCGAACCGCCCGAGGAGCGCGTTTCCATGGGCAAGAACGAGACCGGGACGATCCGGCTTTCCATCAAGCATTCCGACCAGGGCGTCCACATCAGGCTGGGGGACGACGGGCGGGGTATTGACTTTGAAAAAATTCGCGAAAAAGCCCTGCGCATGAATCTTGTCAAAGAGGACGAGGCGGGCAACAAAAACCAGTTGCTTAAGGCAATATTTTCCCCGGGGTTCAGTACCGCCGAGGACGAGGAGGGGATTCACGCGGGGCGCGGTATCGGCCTGAACCTGGTCAAGGATCGCGTGCGCGATGCCAAGGGTACCATAAAACTGCAAACCGAATTTGGCAAGGGTACGGTGTTCAATATTGTCTTCCCGGTGGGAGATGCCGAAGCCATGGATAAGGCTTCCTGACGACTATGGCGAGGACGTAAGTTATGGAAATGAGCAGGATTAATAATACGGGGCGTTACACGATTGCCAACGTGTCCGCGGTTCTGATGACAATATTTCTGAGCTCCATTTCCGTTTTTGGCGCCATGGAAGGCCACGGCGCGACCGTGGCCGGAAGCGTGCTGTTCGCCACGATTGTAATGGCCTTGCTGATATTCTCCTTCCAGGCGATAAAGGATTTTACCAAGCTTGCGTTTTTTGTTCCCTTCGTCCTTTTCGTTCTGAACTCCGCCGTGCTGGCCACGAACCCGCAGCACGCCTATTTCTATCTGCTTGCGTGCCTTTTTATCTGCGGAATCGGATGCCTGTATACCAACTTCCCGCAAACGTTGTTTTACATGTTTTTGCAGACGGTCACAATCCTGGTGCTCTACTTGCTGGGGTTTCCCGTTACGGGGCATGACGCGCAGGGAACCGGGTTGCTGGGCATTTTCTTTCTGTTTCTAGCGAGCTGTCTGTTTCTGCTGGTCATAACGAAGAAGACCACGACCAGCCTGAACAAGGCGACCAACGAGGCGAATTCTTTCAGGACCTACCTGTCCACGACCAAGGACTACCTTGCCATGCTGGACAACTCGAACAGGATTGTCTACATAAGCAAGCCCCTGGCAACCCTGGCCCGCATCGAAAACCCCGAGCTGACGAGGGGACGCCCTTTCGTCGATCTGTTTCCCGGCATGGAGCTTAAGCTTTTGGCGTACAACATGCTTGGCCGGCGGGAACTGCACGAGGAAAATTGGGAGTTTACCATTTACAGGCAGAAACGTTTCTTTAAGGCTGTTTCCAGCGGCATGGTCGGCGGAGCCAGGGGCAACACCCTGATCTCCATGCTTGACATGACGCACCTTGCCGAGCGTGACGAGGTTGCCGCGATGAGGGACAGTCTTAAAATCGGCATTTTCTTTATGGGTCGCGATTACCTGATACAGGACAACTATTCGCGGTTCCTGGAGGAGGTTCTGTCCGACCACGATCTTAAGGGAAAGTGCTTTATAGATCTTCTGAAGACCTCGCTTGCCGCCAAGGAACTGGAGGCCATTAAGGACTACCTTGGGATGGTATTCGACCGCGCGTTCGATCAGACGACGCTGCAGGAAATCAACCCGCTTAACGAGCTGCGGTACGTGGATTCCTCGGGCGTTCGCAAGATCTTCCAGTGCGAATTTTCGACGGTGGACGTCGGGAAAGGGGAGACTTTCATTCTTGCGACGATTTACGACATAACCGTAAACACCGAGTTGCAGGAGCGGCTCCAAAGGGAGGAAAGGAAGCGGCAGGAAGAGATGAGCAATCTTTTCGAGTTGTTGCAGGCGAATCCTGTCACGTTCAAGACCTTTCAGGAGGACGTCAAGGACGAGTTCAGCCGCGTGGACGATTCCCTTGGCAACAGTAACATGTCCAACCATGAGATACTTGTGGAAGTATACCAGTCGATTCACGCCATAAAGTCCAACGCCGTGACCATCGGGCTTAGGACTTTTGGTTCCAAGGTGCACGAGGTGGAATCGATGATAAAAAAACTCAGGAACATCGAGGGCGAGATTCCCTTCGACGAGATGCTGAGCCTGACGATAGAGATCGAGAAGCTGGTTCAGGAGAACGAGGGGTTCAGCGTCATGCTGGAGAAGATAAACGCGTTCAAGAGCGGCAGCGGGATCCGGGTAAAGTCGCGCGAGGCCACCTTTCTGGAATCGCTGATCAATACCGCGACGAAAGTGGCCACCGATACGGAGAAAAAGGTAAGGTTTGTCGCCTCGGACGTGGATCCGGAGGCTTTGGAGAAAGGGCCAAGGCGAGTCATGAAGGAAGTGCTGATGCAGCTTGTCCGTAATTCCGTGGTGCACGGTGTGGAGGGTCCCGAGGAACGTGTTTCTAGGGGGAAGAACGAGACCGGGACGATACGGCTGTCCATCAGGCAAACCGGCGATAACATTCACATAAGGCTTGGCGACGACGGCAATGGGATTGACTTTGACAAGGTTCGCGAGAAGGCCGTGGGCTTGAACATGATTAAGGAAGACGATGTAGCCGACAAGAACCGTTTGCTTAACGCGATATTCTCGCCGGGGTTCAGCACCGCCGACGACGAGGGGATGCACGCCGGGCGCGGTATCGGCCTGAACCTGGTTCGGGACTGGGTGCGTAATGCCAATGGTACGATAAAGCTGCAAACCGAATCCGGCAAGGGTACCGTCTTCAACATTATTCTTCCCGCGGGAAACGCCGAAACGATGGACAAGGCTTCCTGACAACTACTGCGAGGTTATTATGAACGAACGGCTCACTTCCATGCTGAAACGCTACGAGGAACTGTCCCTGCTGATACAGGATTCCGATCTGACAAAAGACCAGAAGCGTTACCGGGATACCATGAAAGAATATTCGCAGCTTAGCGAGATCGTTGCGGCGCGGGATGAAATCGAGGATCTGGCTAAACAGCTTGGCGAGACAAAGGCAATCGCCCAGGAGGAAAAGGATCCCGGGATGCGGGAGCTTGCCAGGGAGGAGATGCGGGAGCTTGAAACCAGGCTACGAGGATCCGAGGACAGGCTAAAGCTTCTGCTTGTTCCCAAGGATCCCCTGGACGAAAAAAACATTATCATGGAAATAAGGGCTGGAACCGGCGGGGACGAGGCCGCGCTGTTTGCCTCGGATCTTTACCGCCTGTACTCCCGTTTCGCCGAAACGAAGGGCTGGAAGTTCGAGATTATGAATTCCAGCGAAACCGAGCTTGGCGGCATAAAGGAAATTGTCTTTTCGATTAGCGGCAGCAACGTGTACGAAAACCTTCGCTACGAATCTGGTGTCCACCGCGTGCAGCGGGTTCCCGCGACGGAGACGTCCGGCAGAATCCACACGTCGGCGGTAACGGTCGCGGTGCTGCCCGAGGCGGACGAGACCGAGGTCGACATTAAACAGGACGACCTGCGTATCGACGTGATGAGGGCGGGGGGCCCGGGGGGGCAGAGCGTAAACACGACGGATTCCGCGGTGCGTATTACGCACCTGCCCACCGGCGTAACCGTCCATTGCCAGGACGAAAAAAGCCAAATCAAAAACAAGGCAAAGGCCATGCGCATACTGCGGTCGCGCGTTTACGAGATGGAAGCGGCCAGGGCCCAGGCGGAACGCGCCGAGGCTCGCAAAACCCAGGTGGGTTCCGGCGATCGTTCCGAGCGCATCAGGACCTACAATTTTCCCGACAACCGCGTCACCGATCATCGCATCGGCCTTACCCTGTACAAGCTGGATCGCATAATGGAGGGCGAGGCGGCCGAGGTTTTCGACGCGCTGAAACTTTCCGCACAAGAGGAGCTGTTGCGAAGTTCCAGTTCCGAAAATGACCGTTCGTGAGGCTCTTAACGCCGGAAAAGCCGGCCTGGCGGCGGCGGGCATTGAAAACCCCGCCCTGGACGCGGCTCTGCTTCTTGCCGAGGTTCTTGGCGTAAGTCGCTCGTCCTTGCTTGTCGCCGCCGGCGATTTGATTGGGGAAACAGCGCTTGTCGCGTTCGAGGGGCTTGTAGGGCGGCGGGCGGCCGGGGAGTGCGTGGCGTACATCCTGGGCAGAAAGGAGTTCTACGGGCTTGAATTCCTGGTGAGCAAAAACGTCCTGGTTCCACGCCCGGACACGGAAACGCTGGTGGAGGCCGCGCTCGCGCGTTTGTCGGCGTATGAAAACCGGTCGCCGCGTATGCTCGATCTATGCACCGGCTCCGGCGCGGTGGTTATCGCGGTCAGGCACCGGATGCCCGGCCTGGAAGCCTGGGCCACGGACGTTTCCCCCGACGCCCTGGAAATCGCGGAAAGCAACGTGGGGCGCTTGCTGCCGCCGGGCTCCGTCCGTTTCCGTTGCGGCAACCTGTTCCAGGTGTTGCCGGATCGGCCTTTGTTCCACCTAATCACAGGAAACCCCCCCTATGTTCCGTCCGGGGATCTCCCCGGCCTTTCCCCGGAGGTTCGCGCGGAACCGGCTCTTGCCCTGGACGGCGGCATTGACGGGCTGGACATTGTCCGGGGCATAGTCAGCCAGGCCCCGGGTTTTCTTCACCCTGGCGGCACGCTGATGCTGGAGGCGGATCCGCGCCAAATGCGGGAAATCGCCGGCATGTTCGAGGGGGCGGGTTTTACGGACGTGCAAATCCACAAGGATCTTTCTGGCATGGATCGGGTGATAGAGGGGCGGAAGTGACGCGGGTTACTATTGGAGCAATCCAAATCCGTGCCGTCTGGTAGTCACCCAGGTTAACCCGCCGAGGCAGGGCTTTAGCCAGGCTTCAACAGTATGCTTTTTCGGCGCGTTTGCCTATAATACCCACATGCGATTCGACCTTAGTCCCGCGCTGATCGACGAGATCCTCTACGTCATGGAAGACCAGGGCGGCGAATTCCTTTTGGACACACGCGAGGGGCTTGTCCTTAACACGGCTAATGGCGGCGCCCCCCCCACGGAAGACGACGAGCGCTATATCGCCCTGCCGAAGTGGGGGCCTTCGGACGGTTTCAGGCTGATGGGGCGTTTTACCGCTGGGCTTCGTAACACGCCGGTGCGGCAGGAGCTTTCCGGCGCGCTCGACAGGGGCAAGGGGGTTTTCCGCGCCTTTAAGGACACGCTGGCCAGATACTCGGAAACGGAAAGGCTCTGGTTTGCCTACAAGGAAGGCGAGATGAAGCGGAAGGTGCTTGTCTGGTACAACGCCCTGCGGGAAGCCTGGGGGCTGGAGCTTATCGGCGAGGAGCCGGAGGACATAGCCGGGCTCGCGCTGGAGGACTTTAGATTCCGCGAGGGAACGCCAGAGGACGCGGCACAGGCCGGGGATCTCCATAGGGTCTGCATCGAGGAATGCCGCAACGTGTTGGACAATACCATGGAAACGGTCGCCGACGCCCTGGGCGAGTGGTTTTTCCCCGGCGATCTAAGCTTTGTCGCGGAAACCGCCGGGGGCGACTTCGCCGGTTACGTCTGCGCGGTTCGGCCCTGCGACTCGGTTCTTAGGATTTGCGCCGTCGAGGTGCCGGGCGAATACCGGGGGCTGGGGCTGGGCAAGTCGCTGGTGGCCCGCGTGTTGGAGCAGGCGGACAGGCAAGGGATTCCGCAGGTCGCCATAGACCTTCCCGCAGGGCAGGAGTATTTCTCGCGGGTGCTGTTAAGGGAATTTTTCAGGCCATGCGTTCAGCGCTACGTTCGAAACACACAATCGGGCAATAATTCCCCGCAACCAAGCTGAAAAAATGCCACAAACCCAAAAAATAGGATAATTGGTACTTGACAAAATCGCAAACTTGCGGCATTGTACCAACGTCATTTATTGTGGCAAATGAACGGAGGTGCTTAAGTGGAAGTAGCCGACAGAAAAGGAAAAACAGATACGCTTGCCAAGGGCAAGCCCCGGAATTCCGAGCAAAAAACCGAGTGGCAGGTATTTGTCGAGGATATGGAACAGTCCCTCGCCAGCCAAAAGGCTGAAATAGTCGAGAACCTTATAGCCAGCAGCAACGACTTCAAGGAAATTGTCGAGGGGATGGATCCCAAGGATCTGGCGGACATCGCGTCCGACGACATAGACAGGCGGATGATCGAGGCCATCGGCTCGCAGGAACTTAAGCGGCTGAAGCTTATAGATTCCGCCCTTACCCGGATCAAGCAGGGGAAATACGGTTCCTGCATCAAATGCGGCAAGCGCATCCCCCAGGAAAGGCTGGAGGCGCTGCCCTACGCACTTATGTGCATAGACTGCAAGTCAAAAGAGGAAAGACGCGGCCCCTAGGCGGCGGCTCGCGCCAAAAACAAGGGCCGCCAGGGAAACGTTAAGCTTCCGGCGGCCCAAAGTCCTATCTTGCTGGGTTACTTCACGATGGCGATAATGTCGGCCATCTTGAGGATCAGGTGTTCTTCCCCGTCGATCTTGACCTGGGTTCCGGCGTACTTGTCGTACATGACCTTGTCGCCGGCTTTTACCTTGATTACCTCTTTGTCGTCACCGACTTCCACCACCACGCCCTGCTGGGTTTTTTCCTGGGCGGTATCGGGGATAATTATGCCCCCGGCGGTTTTTTCCTCGCCCTTCTCCAGCTTTACCATGACACGGTCTGCCAAGGGTACTACCTTCATTTTTGTCCTCCATATCGTAGAATTTTGGCCAATAAACAAGCGTCGGGGCTGGCTTACTGGCGTTTTGTTTTATAAACTATACAGGAAACGGCTCCAAGGGTCAAGAATGGCCGGAACTTTCGCCCCTTTACATCCGCCCAAGCTCCAGCCTGGCGCTCAGGTTGTTGGGGTTGAACTCCAGGGCCAAAAGCAGGGCGCCGCGGCTTTCGTCCACCCTGCCAATCGTCCTTAGGCAACGGGCGATGCGGAACTGCAGCATCGAGGCGGTTTCGTACATGCCCGGCGCCGTTTCCATAAGCAGGTCAAGGGCCATCCTGTAATACTCCAGCGCCCTAGCCGAGGCGTTGCGGGCCTCGAAAATTCGGCCCAGGTTGGCGGCCAAGGCCCAGTCGGGGCTTTCCCCCTGAATCGCCTCCATTTTGCCTATGGCCGCGTCGAAATCGCCCTCGCGGATTAACCGCAGGGCCTCGTGCGTTCCCATCCAGTTTCCGGAGAAACCGTGCCTTTCCGCGGTCCTTAGAAGCATCGCGCTTTCGGTAAAGTTACGCTGCAGGCCGAAGTACCAAGCGGCCCATTGGAACAGGCCCTCTGTCTCGGGGTTGCGGTTCAAGAGCATCCATGTCTCGGCGGTAATGCGGGCGGGATCCCCCACCGCCGTGCGCCTTTTCAGAAGCTCCAGCTCGATAAGCGCGTTGACCGGGATCCCCCCGACGTAACCGGCGTTGGGAGACCCAGCTTCCGACTCCAGGAAGGCTATCGCCCTGGGGGTATCCAACATGCGGGTAAAATTTATAAGCCCCACCCCGCGATACGCGTCACCCTGCCGGCTTTGCATTACAAGGCGCTCGAACAGTTCCCCGGCTTCCCCCGGGCTTTCGGCCGTCACGGCAAGGTTGTACAGGGATCTGGTCGCCCAGGTTCCGGACTCGCCGGCGGCAAGCGAGGCCCACAGAAGGCGGGCGTGCTCGGCGTACCCGGCAAGCCACAGCGCGTCCGCCTGGCGGCCGCGAGCGTCGTCGCCGGGAAGCATGTGGAACAGCTCCGCCGAACGGACGGGGTTTCCAAAGTCGTAGATAAACTCGGCGGCGAAACGGATGAAGTCCGGCGAGGCCCGACCCCTGGCCAGCTCGGCCTGGATGGCGGAAAGGGCTTCCCAGGTTTCCCCTTCCAGGATTCTTAGGATCACCAGGCTGGTAAGAATTTCGTCCGCGTCCTGGCCGATGGCGGCCGTCGCGAAATCCCCCAGCATGTTCATGGCGGCCCTTTCGGGGCTGTGGAAATCGCCGAGCAGGACGTGGAGGTTCAGGCGCAGGGGAACAAACCGCGCGCTTGTAAGGAGCGGAAGGATTTCCCTTAGTTCCTCCTCCATTTCCCTGGTTATGGCGGCGTCGCGGACGGCGGCGGCGGCGGCAACGGCGGCGATGGGCTCGGAGAAGGGGAAGTCGCGCAGGGCGCGGCGGGACGACTGCCTGTAGGTCTCGGCGTGGCGAAACCCAGCCCCCGGAACATCGCCGGCGTGGGCGACAAGCTGGCGGCGGCGCTTAAGGACGGAAAGCCAGTTTTCGACCCCCTCGGTCCTTGTCTCCAGGTGGTCCAGATCCCTGCCCAGGCTGTCAAGGTTATGGTAGTTGGCGGGCTGCCCGGCTCCCAAAAGCTGCCTGTACCTGAAATCGTACTCCTGCAGGAGCCGGTGAAAGGTTATTTCCCCGCGGGCGGCACGGAGCGCGGCGCCGCCGACGGTGGTGTAAAGGAAGACAAGCCCGCCGCCGAAAACAAGAAGCAGCATGAGACCCGAGAAAAAAGCCGCCCGCAAAAGGCCAGCGCCTTTGGGAACTATCCTGTCCTTCACCCCGGCCGCTCCGCAAGAAGGGTTCTGCGAATGCCGTCCAGAACCCCGTTTATGAACCGAAAGGAATCGTCGGTTCCGAATTCCTTCGAAATGCCGATAGCCTCGTCGATCACGATCGAGGGGGCTATTTCGCTTTGATATAACAGCGCGTACACGCTTATCCTAAGGATGGCAAGATCCACCCTGTTTAGCCTGGAAATATCCCAGTTCTGCAGGTGCCGTTTGATCATGCCGTCGATGGATCCGATGTTCTCCACGGTTCCGGCGATCAACAGGCGGGAAAAGACGGCGACACCCTCGTCCAAGGTATCCCGTTTGTCGCCCAGCCAGGAGAACAGCGAAAGCTCGTCCACGGGAATACCCGTGGATTCCCAGCAGTACAGCGCCTGGAACGCCAAAATGCGGCCTTTTCTGCGGGACGCCACTTTACTATGCGGCCCTACCAGTTCAGGTTGGCTTCGAAGACCTGGAAAGTCCTTCCCGCCCGCAGGGTGTTGTGGAGTTCCTGTACCGCCTGGGCGAACACCGTCATCTGCCGCTCCTGCATCATCACGTTGGCGATATAGGCACGGACGGTTATCGGCGAGCCGGGCTGAAGGATATCGTCCAGCTCCAGGCTCCTCATGGCGTGGGACTCGGTCACCTTGATAATCTGGTAACCCGATCCGGGCGGGCCCTCTATAACCCTGGAAATCTCGCCCGGGCGCATACCAAAGGCAAGGTTGACGAAATCCTGGCCCACGCGCTGGACCGCCTCCAAATTCCTGGGCATAAAACCGAAGTCCCCGCCCATAAAGCCGGAATTGGGCGCCTGGGATCTGACGACGACCTCGTTGAACCTGGTCGCGCTGTTGCCTATCTCCCTGGCGAAATTGTCGATCTGCTGCCTGGCCCTGCCCCTGGAGGCGGCGTCCTGGCCGTAAGGTACCTGGATCATGGAAAGGCGAACCGTCTCCGGCCTGACAAACTGCGACCTTGTAAGCTCGAACATCGAAACCACTTCCGCGTCGGTCGGAGGCCTCGCGCTTTCGAGTATGCCCTGCTTCTGGGAAAAGAGGTACCTTTGCTGGATAAGCTGCCGCCTTGTCTGCTCCCGGAACGCGGGCATCTCGAGCCCGGTCTGGTTCCTTACCGCCGTGGCGAATTCCGCGTCGGTGGGCTGCCTGCCCAGCATGGGGGTCATCTGAGCCCTAAGCTGGTTGATATGCTGGTTAAGCTCGTTGTCCGTTATGGCAATCCTGTCCCTTTCGGCGGCCTGGAGCACAAGCCGCTCGTTAATCATCGCATCCAGAACCTCGCGCCTTTGCTGCCCGTTCAGGGGCTGCCCGAAGGCAGTCTCCATCCTTTCCACTTCGGTACGGAGCTGGCCTACCGTTATCGGCTCGCTTCTTATAAGGTTTACGACCGCCGCCGGCTGCAGGCCCGCCTGTGCAAACGCATGGGGTACAAGACAGAAAGAAACCAGAACCAAAAGTGCAATACGTTTTTTCATGACTACCCTCGTATAGTGCATACTATGTTACCACAAAAACAACCCTAGCACAAGAAGGTTATACGATCCCCGCCGTGGAGGGCAACACGGCCAAAGGATTTTTATCCCCGACCGGACGTTTTTCGCCCCAGATCCCCGGGATCGTTCCCCGGATCGGGTCTTTCGGAATTTTGCCCGCGAACCAAAGCAAAACCGCATTTTCGCGCATATAAGAGAAACATCCTAAAAAACGCCCGTCCTGAACGTCCCTGGCAGCGAAAAACTGCCCCGCCGCTACCAGCACCGCGAGGAAAAGGAGCACGACCGACTTAGCGCCTTGACGGAAATCGTCTTCTACGAGTCACATGAGCCATTTGAATTGGTTTGAAAAGTGGAAATCGAGCATTGATCAGGCGCCGTTTGGCCTAAAATCCAATTCTTCGTATGCTTCCTCGATAGAAGTGCACCACTTTACCAGAATTCTGCCTTCGGCTCTGCAACGATCATAGTTTGTTCCTTCCTACCTAAATATAGGCGTGGTACGCGGGCTTGGTCAAGGGCTGTTTTTTTTTGCCCTTGTCCATGGAGCTTTTTTACTTGCAAGAGGTCAACCCAAAGGTCAACCGCCACAAATAAAAACCGGTGTCTGTCACTCTCGCGCCTACTAGCGGTTATCGGCCGGCAAGTTTTTTTTGAAGGTCTTCCACCGTGCAACCCTTGGAGATCAGGGACAGTAGTTCATCGCTCAACTCATCCCTGCCTTCCTTTCTGCCTTCCCGCCTACCCTCGCGCCTTTCGAAAACCATGTCGCTTTGAATGTCCAGTAGGTTCTTTTCCTCGCTCCTCAGCCTGGCGCGTTCCGCCTCGTCACGGCTGATCGTCAGCAACACCTCCGCCGCCATAGCTATGTCCTCCTTCCGTTTCAGGATCGCGTTTATTATACCACGCATCTTCGGGTCGGTCAGGTACTGGAAAAACATCGCCCACTGTTCGCGGTTACTCATCTGGTCGATGGGCTTTCGCGACACGCCCGCCAGCTTCGCAAGCTCCAGTGTCATGATTCGGGTTCGGCCGCCCAGGGACACGCCGCGAACGGGATCGTGGTATTCGAATGAGTGGAAGAAATCCCCGTCGCCGAAGAATTCCTCTTTCGCAAGTATCGCGATCTGGTACGCGGGTTTCAGGTCGTCGTAGGTTTTGTCGCTGCCCTTTATGCCCTGGCCGGCGAACAGCTTCGCGGCGTGGTACTCCAGGCGCACGGGTTCGAACTTCCTCGGGTTCAGGCTCATCTCCACGTTGACCAGCTCGCCGTTTTCCGCGACGCAGTTTATGTCGAAGCGCATCTGGCGGTCGCGCACGTTTTCCACCGCCGGCTCGTTTGCGGTCAGGTTCAGCACCTCCATTTTCCGGTCGGTTATGTCCGAAACGAGCCTTGAAAGCGCGGTCTTGGAATTCGGGGTGTCCCTGGTAAAGACGGCCTTGAAAACGTTGTCAAGGCGGATGTCGAGGATGTCCTCGGAGTCGTTGAAAATCACTGTCGCTGCCACCGGTTGTATCTCCTAAGCCAATATGACACGAGACCCGGGGGGTACGCAAGTGCCCGGAAAGGTCCACGGTGGTTCCAGTTTGTCATTCCCGCACCCGCACTCCGGCCGAACATGAAATAAATGCCCAGCTGGAGTGCGAGGCGGTACGGGGAGGCGGGGTTGGGGGGAGGGGGTGAAAAAAGTGCCAGTCACCCCGCGCGGGGGGCTTAAAAACCGGTGCCTGTCACTTTCGCGCCTATCGGGCAAGCAAAACGCGAATCCGCGCCATTAATAGGGTATGAAAACAAACGAAAACACCGAGCCCCAACGAAGGCTCAACCCGCTCAACGACTTCCTGTTCTACAAGACAATGGGGGAGAAAGG